>NZ_JBVVPQ010000043.1:0-63332 GCF_055811695.1 Bradyrhizobium sp. MI1.3
CACCTCCCGCAGAACAAAAGCGGAAAGTGTAACCCATGTGTCCGGTACGAACTGTCACCTATGTCTCGGGTCGCTCACCACATGACGCCAATCTGCGATATTTCCTCCGATCGTCCGCCTAAACGGTGGGTTAGATCAGGGTAGGTGCTCGCGCACGGGCAAGGCCTTCCGTCATGAGACGGCGGAACCTCGGAAAACCCCAAATGCAGAGCTGCCTGGTGGGGTTTCATCACGTCACTCATTGATCCTAGTTGCTCAATAAACGATTCCCAGCTTTGCAAGCGACAGCGTCCGCGACGAGCGTGGCTCAATTCTTTGGTGCAAACGCTTCGGTCGCCGCCTTCATGGCAGACTCGCTCATGCTTTTGCTTTGCTCGGTGAGCAATCGCATTTGCGCCTGGAAAAAATCAGATTGAATCTCGAGCGCGTCCTGCATGTCCTTGGCCTGCATGAGTTTGTCGCCGAGGCCGAACGTCGCCGTGACGTTGCGTTGCATGTAGCCGCAGAACTCCTTGGCGTGGTTTGCTATCGGCAGCTTCGAGGCGTTCAGTCCCATTTCCAGCTGCTCGAAATACTCCGCGTTGGCCTTACGCAGGCGAAGAAGCGTCTCGGCGAGCATGGTGCGGATATCCGCTGCGGATGGATTGATATCGGCCATGGTGTCATTCCTCCTTGTTATGCCGCAAGTCCCCCGAACCACGCACCAAAATAGCCGGCGTAGAGCGCGGGCATTTCGAGATTCATCGAATGTCCGATACCGGGCACGACGACGAGGCGGCAGTCCGGCATTGCCGCGGCCATCGCATGAAGATCCGCGGGAGGGATCCAGCCGTCCCGTTCGCCCCACAATACCAGGTGCGAATGCCCGATCTCCGGCATGCGGCTCTCCAATTCCCGACTCTCCCGCTCGCGCGTGAGATTGACGGGCGTCCCGATCCAGATCCCTTCGGAGACGCCGAAGGTTTGTTCGATGATCCGGTCGAACAGCGCCTGGATGTCCGCGCCCCCTGGACGGAATTGCGGGACCTTATTCGGCGCCATGCTTTCCGGCACGAACAGCGATGAGGCCGCGGTCGCCATCACCGACCGGGTCACCTCCTTGCTCGCCATCATGGCGCGGAACAGCCCGATCTGGTCGGCATTAAAAGCCATGCCGAGCGGCGTGACCGGATCAAGCGCAAATACCCGCCCGAATCGCCGTGGCTGCATCAGGAGCATGCGGGCCGCGATGATGCCGCCGGTTGAATGCGTTGCAAGATGGCAGTAGTTGATGTCCAGGGTATCGAGCGCAGCCAGCATGTCCTTTGCGTGCTGCTGCATCGTGTAGTTGGTGTAGTCAACCGCAGGTTTCGGCCGGTCGCTGTCGCCGCAGCCGCGCCAGTCAATGCCGATGACGCGAAGACCAGAAGGAAACAGCGGCGCAGCGAGTTCGATCCAGTCCTTGCTGGCGAGATTGCCGTGGATGAAGACGACGGTAATGTCGCCTTTGCCCCACTCTCGCCAGCCCAGCTGGACTTCGCCCGCTTGCACCATCGGCATGGACCGGTCCTACTTGTTCAGGCCGGCGGTGGGCGCGGCGCCGGCCGGCGTCGGTGCCACCGGCAAAGCAGAAGCCACCGAGCCCTTGATCATACGATCGGTTCCAACCGGCGACGACGTGTCGACGCTTCCGCGCGTCACGAAATCCACTACATCTACCGGGTATTCAACCGGGTTGTCCGTGTGGATGAAGTGCCCGGTCTCCGGATAAATCTTGAGGATCGGCCGGTTGCCCGCATTGGTCATGCGTGTCATGAAGGGCGTGATGGCATCGCGTCCGAGATCCGTCAGTCCATTGAACGCCGGCGTCGGGATGAACGGCTCCTTGTCGCCGAAGACGAGAAAGATCGGAGCCTTGATCTGCGTGAGCCGCTCGTACAGGTTTTTCGGATCATCCTGCTGGAGCTCCGCTCCGATCGTGTAGACGTCGTAGATGAACACGTTGCACCACTGCTCGAGCTCCTTCGGATTGCCTTTAGTCAGCCCAACGCGCTGCTCGGTGTGGAAGCGGGCATATTCGCTGTCGCTGAAGAAATAGCCGCTCTTCGCCGCAGACACCGCGCCAGTCTCCGGATCGCGTTTCTTGAAATAGAAGAAGTCGCGGATGTTCTGCTCGTCACGCGCCTTCTCGGCGGCCAGAATGCCGGTCTGGTCCCAGGTCGCCCTCCACTTGTCGAAGTCATGATCGAAGGCCGGGTCGAACAGCGGCGCCTTTTTGCCCTTGGCGATGGTGATCTCGCGAGGATATTCCTCGAGACCTGATGGCGCCTCCAGCGCGAGACCCTGCACTGCATCCGGCCAGGTCAGGGCATAACCCATCACGAACTGACCGCCGAGCGAATGGCCGAGATAATACGCCTTCTTGACGCCGAGCTGGTTGACGACGAGATCGTAGATGACCTCGCGCATGTCCTGCATGGTGCGCGCCGGACTCTTGTCGAGATTGCCGGGTCCGGACATACCGTAATGCGGCAGGTCGGGCACGATCACGCGCAAGCCGCTACGCAGCGCATACTGCATGATGTTGCCGTAGTGCCCGCCGAACGCGCCTTTGCCATGGACGATCACAAGGATCTTCGGATCCTTCTCCGTGCCGGCGTATTCATCCATGTAGCCGATCTGCCAGGAATTTCCGCCCTTGTCTTTGGCATTGGCGTATTTGACCGGATAGGGATAGGTCACGAACTCTTTCCAGAACGACTTTTTGGGGTCGATGTTCTCGGCGACGCCGGGCACGCGATAATTCTTGTCAACGAATTTCTGCGCGCGGTCGAGGCTCGCCACATCATCCATGAAGGCAACGAACTTCGGGTCGTTCTTGCGCTGGTTGATGATCGGAAACACACCATAATGTGCGACCGGGCTTTCCTGAGCGATAAGGTCCGCACCGGGTACACGGTCGACAGCCTTCTGAGCCAACTTGAAGTTCAGCCACAGGTCGTTGGTAATGTGCATCACCAACGTGCGCGCCTGGATCCGGCCGAGATAAGCATTGATGTTGTGGGTCTCGCCGACACGGTTGCGCCAGACCAGGTCGACCGCATCGTAAAGCTTGGCACGGTTGACGACGTTCAAAGCCGCCTTTTCGTTCGGGGGGTCCCAATAAAAAATTTCGGGCTGGACGGCGCCCCAATTCTGGGTCGTACGGAACGCAAAGTCATAGCCGGTCATGCCGAGGATCGACCAGCCGAACGCCACGCCCGGCATCGGATGCTTCTCTTTGGGCAGCTTGTAATAATCACCATTCGTTTCCTGCCACACCGGATCGGATTCGATCGCCGCGGTCATCATCTGGAATGTCCAGTTGCCGACAGGATCTTCCCCATCCGACTGCGTGGTGCCACCGATCGGCATCATTGCGCCGATATATTCGGGATGCATCACGCCCCAGACATAGGTCTGCGTGCCGCCCATGGAAACGCCGGACACTAGGGCCACGCGCGCGACCTTCAGCCCGTCGCGCAGCATGCGATAATTGGCCTGGACCATGTCATAGTAGCTGTACTGCGGAAACTTTACGCCGAGACCGTCCGAAGGTTTGCTGGCGCCCCAGGTTCCGAGCGGATCGACCATGATGACATAATAACGATCCGTATCGATGGGACGGCCGGGACCAATAATTGGCACGGTGCCTGACAAGGCTGCTCCTTTGACCCACTGCTCGTACATGTCGGTGGCATCGCCGGAATAATATGAGTTGATGACGACGGCATTGGTGATCTCACCGGCGGCGTTGCGCCGCGGCGTACCGACCGCGATATAGGCGGTGTGCAATTTCCCGACGCCCAAAGATTCGAGCGTGACGCCGCCCTCGCCGCCATTCTCCCACTTCGAGGGATCGGCCAGATCGTACTTGCCCCCAAGTCGAAAATTCGCGATCTCGTAGGTCTTCTTCAGCCCGTCATGCTGCATCTGCGACGAGCGGCGCGTGAAGGGCTGCGCAACCGCGAGCGATGTCCCGATCAACAGCAACAGCAGGCTGATGAGATATCGCCGCATGACATGTCTCCCGACCATGGCGAATTCCTCCGGCAGGCTTTGATTTTGCCAAACGCTAGGAGAGGACGCGGCGCGACCCTTGATCTAGCGCAAGGGAATTCGCACTGCCCGCGCGAGTGTCTTGGCACCGAATTACATGCCGGACGCCGCAATGCCTTTCCTCACGCACGGCTCCTACCGGATCCGGTATGAGCTCGACGGTCCTGTGACGGCGCCGGCCTACGTGCTGGTCAATGGACTGACTCAATACTCCGAACTGTGGACCGCTTACCGAGACGCGCTCATCGCACGGGGATTTCGCGTTGCGACATTCGATCTGCTCGGCCAGGGCGCCTCCGACAAGCCGACGCTCTTCATCAATCAGGACGACCATGTCCTTGCGCTGCATCGCCTGATCGAAATGCTCGGTGAAGGTCCGGTCTTCCTCAGTGGAATCAGCTTCGGTGGCCTGATCGCGCTGCGCTACGCGATCGAGCATTGGAGGCGCCTCTCGGGTCTGGTGCCAATGAGTTGCTTTGCCGAGCTTTCGCCTCAACTTCTCCTGATCGGCAACGCACTACGCACCGGCCTAATTCTGGGTGGAACCGGCTATCTCCAGGATCTGCTGCTGCCGATGAATCTGTCCGATGAATGGTTGAAGCCGCTGTTGGATAAGCTCGACGGTGTCAAGCGGCAGGGCTGGCTGGTCAATGACCTCTACGCGCTGCAGAACCTGATGGAGTCGTTCCTCGACTTCCAGCCGCTGACGCCGCAACTCGCCTCGATCGCCGTCCCAACCATGATCCTGAACGGAGAGTTCGACTTCCTGACGCCGCGTGCCCTCCACGAGACGCTGCGAGTCGGAATCCCCAACAGCGCGCTCGTGATCATCCCGGGCGCCTATCACGCTTTCACGTTGGAAAAGGGTGCGCTCACAGCCGACCTGCTCGCGCGCTTCGCCGATGACGTGCTGGCCGGACGCTGGCAAGGTAACAAAGCGGTCTGGATTGCGCCCGAAGACCCTGGTGGTGAGCTCACTCCATTTCCCGCCAGCTACGACCATCTGCGTGCCATCCCCGTCCAGAGGACCCGGGCATGAGCGGACTTCTCGGACCACTCGACTCCGAAGGCCGAGTGCCGCACAGCCAGCAGACTCGCGTCGCCGCTTTCCTGATCTCGGCCCATGGCGCTCTCGCAAGGCAATTCGCCCTCGCCCTGCCGGCGAAGTTCGAGGCCGGCTGGCAGACAGAATTGAACGCTCAGTTCTACCGAGAGAGCGAGATCGTGTCGCTTCTGATGCGCGCAACCACATGGGTGCCGGACCTCGCCCTTGGCTATATGGCCATATCCTGGGAGGCCGCCTGGCTTCCGACGCCGAACGAAGGCATTGCCGATCGCATTCTTTGGCAAGCAGTCCACCTCGCCACGCTCGCGCATGCCGTCCACGCCGGGATCCGGCCAGCGGCGTTACTACCGCTTGAGGCAAACCCGAATGACCCCTTCGTGATGGCGCTACGCCGCATCGAGTTCGAGAGCGGACGTCTGTTGCAGGCGCAAATCCTGTTCCTGAAAGGTCCCGACCTGTTACCCTTCCGTGGCACCGTCAGCACAGTCCTGGAAAGCCGACACACCGAACTGCGCAAGCTCTGGCACGACGCGCTCGCGAGCGTGGGAATCGTCCGCGAATGATGCGGAGCCTTGACGCAGATCAAAGCAGCGCGATTTCCGCCCTCCAGCATTCATCGACGCCCTGCACGCGCCGACCGGAGTTCTCCCTCATGAAGGCCATCTCCCTCGAAGAAGCCGTCGCAATGATCCCGGTCGGCGCGAGTGTCATGGTCGGCGGATTCATGGGTGTCGGAACACCGGAGCGCCTGCTCGACGAGGTGGTGCGGCAGAAGAAGGGCGGTCTGTCGCTGATCTGCAATGATGCGGCGATCCCCGGCAAGGGCGTCGGCAAGCTGTTCGATGCTGCGCTGGTCGCGCGATTGACCGCAACGCATATCGGTCTCAATGCGAAGGCACAGCAGCAGATGCTGGCAAACCAGATCACCGTCGATCTGGTACCCCAGGGAACCTTCGTCGAGCGCATTCGTGCGGGTGGATGCGGGCTAGGTGGAGTTCTGACGCCAACCGGCGTCGGCACGCTGGTTGCGCAGGGCAAGCGCGAGATCGAAGTCGACGGAAAGCCTTTTCTGCTGGAGACAGCCTTGCGTGCACAGTTTGCGCTAGTGCACGCCTTCCTTGCCGACTACCTCGGCAACTTGGCGTACGCACTGACCTCGCGCAACTTCAATCCAGTCATGGCGATGGCCGCCGACACCGTGATCGTCACCGCGGAGAACATTGTGCCAATCGGCGTGATCGCGCCCGACCACGTCGTGACCCCGGCGCCGCTCGTCGACTACCTCATTACAAACGGGTGACGACATGGATCCGCAGATCATCATCGCCCGGCGCGTCGCCAAGGAGCTTCGGAGCGGCGACCTCGTCAATCTCGGCATCGGTATCCCGACGCTCGTCGCGAACTACGTTCCAACGGACCTGAAGGTATTCTTCCAGTCGGAAAACGGCCTGATCGGAACGGGGCCTATCCCCGAGCAAGGCCTGGCGCATCCGACGCTAACGGACGCAGGGGGGCGCCCGATTAGCGCGCTGCCCGGGGCCTCGACCTTCGACAGCGCGATGTCGTTCGGACTGATCCGCGGCGGCCATGTCGACGTCACGGTGCTTGGCGGCCTTCAAGTCGATGCCCATGGCCATCTCGCCAACTGGATGATCCCGGGCAAGATGGTTCCCGGCATGGGCGGCGCCATGGATCTCGTGAGCGGCGCGAAGCGGGTCATCGTCGCCATGCAGCACGCAGCAAAGGGCAAGTCGAAGATTGTTGCGAAATGCAGCTTGCCGCTCACCTCGGCGCGGCCAGTGAATCTAGTCGTCACCGACATGGCTGTGATCGGCTTTGCCGATGGCACGGCGACGCTTCTTGAGACCGCGCCGGGCGTCACGATCGGCGAAGTGATGGCTGCGACTGAAGCCGACCTTCTCGTCGGCGACCATGTCCCGGAGATGATGATCTGAAGGTGAAGGACATGCGGATATTCGGCAATTTTGATGAGATAAGATCTGCGGTCGGTACCGAAATCGGCGCTAGCGACTGGATCGAGGTAACGCAGGACCGGATCAACAAGTTTGCGGAAGCGACCTGCGATGAACAGTGGATCCATGTCGACCAGGAGCGCGCGAGGAAAGAAATGCCCGGCGGCACCACCATCGCCCATGGCATGCTGTCCCTGGCGCTGGCACCGATGTTCATCCGCTCGGTGATGGGGTTAAAAGGCCTCCGAAACACCCTAAACTACGGCGCCGACAGGATCAGGTACCTTTCGCCGGTCCCGGCGGGCTCAAAGCTGCGTGGCCGCGTCAGCGTTGCTGAGACGGAGGATGTCCCTCCCGACGGGCTGCGCGTGAACTATCATCTGGTCATCGAGATCGAAGGCGGCAATCGACCGGCCTGCGTGGCCGAGCTAATCGCCCTGCACTATCGCTGAGTCGCATCCCGTCCCCTTCAGTCGATGATGTGATAACCACCATCAATATAAAGAACGCTTCCTGTAATGAGCTTGGCGCCGTCGAGCGCGAGAAATGCCGTGGCGTTGCCGACGTCTTCAATGCTGACCAGGCTGCGCGACGGGGCCTTGGATTGCGCCTTGTCCATCAGTTCGTCGAACTCTGGAATGCCTGATGCCGCTCGCGTAGCCAGCGGCCCGGGCGAAATCGCGTGCACGCGGATGCCCTTCGGCCCAAGCTCGGCGGCGATGTAGCGGACGGAGGCTTCGAGCGCCGCCTTGGCCACACCCATCACATTGTAGTTTTCGACCACCATCTGGCTGCCGTAATAGGTCATCGTGAACATGGTGCCGCCGTTCTTCATCAGCGGCTCGGCCAAATGCGCCATGCGCATGAAGGACCAGCAGGAGACCTCCATCGTCTTCAGGAAGCCGTCGCGACCGACGTCCACCACACGTCCGTGCAAGGCTTCCTTCGGTGAGAATGCGATCGAGTGCAGCAGGAAATCGAGCTGGCCCCAGTCCCTCTCGACCCGGGCAAATACTTCTTCGGTCTGCCCCTCCGTCATTACATCGAGTGGCATGAAAATAGACGCCTCAAGTGCCTGGGCAAGAGGCTCGACGTGCTTCTTCGCGCGGTCGTTCAGGTAAGTGACGGCTAGATCGGCACCAAGCGCACGAAAGGCCTTGGCGCATCCCCATGCGATCGACTGGTCGTTGGCGATGCCCACGACGAGGCCTTTTTTCCCCTTCAGGGCAATCTTGGTATCCGGAAATACGGGAATCATGATGCCCTCTCCTGTCTTTGATTGGTCGATGTTCTGTTCATCAGCACTGAGAGAGTGTGCTGCGCGATCATCAGCTCCTCGTCGGTCGGCACCACATAGACTGGAATGCGACTGTCGGGACCCGAGATCAGCTGTGAGTGGCGCGTATTCTCGGCTTGATTGAGGGTGACGCCCAGCCACGCAAGCTGGCCAGCGACATGCGCGCGAATTGTTGCGGAGTTTTCGCCGATACCAGCCGTAAACACAAAGGCGTCCAGCCCCTGCAGCGCTGCGGCAAGCATGCCGGCACTGAGGCCTATGCGATAGCAGAAATATTCGACGGCCAGTCTGGCTCTCGGATCGTCACTGCTCTCCAGCACGCGCATATCGTTGCTGACGCCGGATAACCCCTTCAAGCCGCAATCGCGGTAAAGGAAGTTCTGGATGTTGGAGGCAGACATCCCCTTCTCGGAAATGAGATAGAGGACCACCCCAGGGTCGATCTGACCAGGGCGGGTTCCCATCGGAAGCCCGTCGAGAGCGGTGAAGCCCATAGTGCTTTCGACGCTTCGTCCCACGCTGAGAGCGCACATCGAGGCGCCGCTTCCGAGGTGAGCGACGATAATCCGCCCATTCGCAACTTTCGGCGCGACCTTTGGTAAGGTCTTCGCAATGTACTCGTAAGAGAGACCGTGAAAGCCGTAGCGGCGCACGCCCTCGGCATAAAGATGATGTGGAATCGCATAATGATCGGCCACCGCGCTATGTGTGCGATGAAATGCGGTATCGAAACAGGCGACCTGCGGAAGCTCCGGGAAATTGCCGAGAATCGAGCGGATCGGCGCCAGATTATGGGGTTGATGCAGCGGCGCGAGCGCGATGTACCGCTCCAGCCGGGTCACGACACCATGATCGAGCTGGATCGGCCGATCGTAGTCCGGGCCACCGTGAACGACGCGATGACCGACCGCGATCGGGTGAATGCGTTGCTCGTCCCGCAACCAGGCGCCGGCAATGTCCATCGCGGCCGGAACATCCGGCACCGCCTCGATCGGATAGGCGCGATCCGCAACCGGATCGCCGGTGGAGCCACTCGCGCGCAAACGCGGGCGGCTGCCGATCCCATCCATCTGCCCTTTCAGCTGTCGCCGCAATATTCCGTCCCCCTCGATCGAGTAGACCTGGAACTTGACGCTGGAGGAGCCGGCATTGACCACAAGGATGGTGTCCATGGCGTTCACGCGGCAATCGTTGGAGCACGCCGGCGCCGGGCATGGGCATACAGCGCTGCGACCGCGCACGAGGCCATCCGCGCACGCGCCGAATCCGCGCGTGAGGTCAGGACGACCGGGACCCGGGCTCCGAGCACGATGCCCGCGCCGTCCGCCTTGGCGAAATAGGCGAGGTTCTTTGCCAGCATGTTGCCGGCCTCCAGGTCGGGAACGACGAGGATCTGCGCGCGACCGGCGACCTCGGACTTGATCCCCTTGATGCGCGCCGCCTCCAGGTCGATGGCGTTGTCGAAAGCCAGCGGTCCGTCGAGGATCCCTCCGGTGATCTGCCCGCGATCCGCCATCTTGCAGAGTGCTGCCGCCTCGATCGTAGACGGAATTTTCGAGGTCACGGTTTCAACCGCTGACAGGATTGCCACGCGCGGTGACTTGCCGAATCCAGCTTCCACGTAAAGATCGATCGCGTTCTGGATGATGTCGCGTTTGGCGTCCAGATCAGGGAAGATGTTGATGGCCGCGTCCGTCACGAAGATGGTCTCGGCATAGGCCGGCACGTCCATCACGAAGACGTGGCTGATACGGCGGTCGGTGCGCAGGCCTCCGGCCTTCGCGGTGACCGCGCGCATCAATTCGTCGGTGTGCAAGCTGCCTTTCATCAACAGCTCACCTCGGCCGGCGTGGATCAGCTCTACCGCCTTTGCAGCGGCTTCATCGCTATGCGCTGCGTCAACGAGCTCGAAGGCCGCGATGTCGAGACCATGCCTGGCGGCCGTATCCCGGATCTTCCTTTCAGGTCCGACCAGGAGCGGCCGGATGATGCCGGCCTGTGCACTATCGACAGCGCCGCGCAATGAGCTTTCATCGCAGGGATGCACGACGATGGTTGGGGCCGGCGGCACGGCCTGCGCGGCCGCTATCAGACGGTCGTACTTGCTCGGGGACTGTGCCTGCGATGTGTCGGCTGACATGAGCCGGTTCCTTCCAGACAGCGTTACGATGCCTTCGCCTTGGGGTCGAAAGGGGCAACGTTCGACGCCCTCCCCGACGTTTCGGCGTCGAGACCGAACAGCTGCGCGACACGCTGCAGGCGGCTGGCGCGCTCGCCTGTGATGTCCTCGCTGGCCGACAGCACCTCGCTCATCGTCGTGAAAGCCGCGCGGCGCTGATTGACATCGTCGGGAAGCAACTTCGGGATAACGGCCAGCGCCGCCTCGCGATCGAGCAGCAGCATGAAGAACTGCTCGCGAACCAGCATCTTAAATTCGGCAAGCGCTAATCGCGCTCCGCTGTTGTCGTGACGAGCCTGACGCAACGCCTCGATGCTGCGTTCATCCACCATTCCTCTCGCCGAGCCGATATAAAGCAGGGCACGGATGGCCGCCTCGCGAAGCCCGCCTTCGCCAATCCTGGATCGGAGCTCGGCGATCCGTTTGTCGAGCATGGCACGGTGTTCGGCCGGCATCTCGCGCCCGCGCGACGGTTCAGCTTTCGGATCTATGCCGACCGCCGCCTGTAGCGCCGGGGAGCCGTAGACGTTGAGGAAGATGGCCTCGCTCATCGCTTCCTGCGAATCGCGCCAGCTGTCCAGCGCATGAACGATCTGCTTAGAGACCTGCTCCTGAAATGCCAGGAACGGATTGTCGTTCGAAACCGGCTTGCGGTTCTCTTCTAGCCCTTCCGCTGCCGATTTCACCGCCGTCATCCATGGATTCTGACTGCTGAAGGCCTCATACTGCGTCCGCAGCGGGTGCAGGTTACGCATCAAATCTGCCGTCTGCGGCGCCACCATGCCCTTGATCCAGGGCTGCACGAACTTGCGATAGGCGGCAAGATTAAGCTCCGAGACGCGTTTGGCCGCGGCAAAGCGCCGCTCGTCCTCAGGCGAATTGCCGCCCATGGCACGAATATCCTCGAGCGTTCGGGCCTCGCAGCGCATCACCCATTGGCCAACAACGAGATCGGAACTGGTGGTTTCCTCGTCCTTGGCTTCGAACGTCGCTTCGTAAAGGCCGGGCGGTAGTACATCGATCAGATCGATGTTGCTGGAAAATTCAGCGTGCTCCTTCTTGGCGACGCCGCCCGAGACGAAGATGCCGAGATGGCCGACGCTCTCGTGAACGGTATAGACGATCGTTTGCCCATAGGCCCTGATGTCATCCACGTCGGCGTAGCATTCGAGGATCCAACCCAGCGCCTGCTGCGGCGGAGTGATGTTGTCGCCCTTGGAGCAGAACACCACGATCGGCGAACTGATGTTGCGCAGGTCTACCTTCTGCCCGTCGGATAGGGTGATATTGCCAGCGGCCAAGTTGTTGCCAACGAAGAGTTCGTCGACAATGAACTGAATCTCCTCGGCGTTGAGATTGACGTGCCCACCCCACCAGCGCTCGAACTCGAGGTAGCGATCGGCTTCGGTATCCACCTTCGAATAGACATTGTACTGCTTGGTCCAGAGCGTGTTCGACGGGTTTTGGCCTTCGAAGTTCTGGACCAGCCAGGCACCATCGAACTTCCCACCGCCGAGATCGCTAACGAGCGCAGTTAGCCAGCTTCCGCCCAGCAGGCCGCCCGAATATCGCATCGGATTTTTACCATGCACGCCGGCCCAGTACGCGAGCGGGGCTCCGGCGATGATCAGTGGACCGAACAGATCCGGCCGAACCGAAGCCAGGATCATGACCGCCCATCCGGCTTGGCAATTGCCTATGACGCAGGGTTTCCCGTCAGCGTCCGGATGGAGACTGATCACCTTTTCGATGAACAGTGCCTCGGCACGCGCGATACGCTCGATCGTCTGGCCCGGCACCGGCTCCGGCAGGAAGCCGATGAAGTAGCAGGGATGTCCCGCCTTCATCGCGACGCCGATCTCGCTGTCGGCCTTGAACCCGCCGATCCCTGGACCGTGCCCGGCGCGTGGATCAATCACGATGAACGGCCGCCGTGTGGAATCGATCTCGACGCCGGCTGGCGGGATAATGCGGACAAGCGCGTAATTGACGGGTTCGTCCAACTTGCGGCCATCAATGATCAGTTCGGCCGCATATTGCAGAACGTGTGGCGCGGTTTGGGCGACGTGCTCCCGATATTGGTCGCCGCGCCGGCGCATCACATCGAGAAAGAGTATGCTCCGTTGCCCCGCATCGACCATGTATTCAACGGCCGAGGCGACGAGACCGGACATCGAACCGCCGGGCGTTCCAGGCACTTCCATCTGCATGCTCCGACCTCAATGTCGTATGAATGCATCCAAAGCCCGCCGCAACTGCAGGCCTTTGATATAGGTCAATGCTGGACGGCGAGTACGCCGACCCAGTCGTGTCACGTCGGTCCTCCCGCCGGAATGTGTCGAGCTGACTGCCGAGATTCAGGCCGCCCGCTTTTTTGCGAGGTCCCTTGATACAAATCAAACGGGCAGCCGACCGCCCCATTCATAGACGAGCCTCAGGCCGACGTGTTTTCCGGCCGCCTGAGCCGAGACCTCGCATGCCGGACATCGCCAAATACAGCGTGACGGAACCCTTGCGGGACGGCAGCACGTCCGAAATCCGAGCGCTGCGGCCGGCCGACGAGACGGCCGTCCTCGACGCGCTGGATCAGACCAGCAAGCAGTCGTTGCAGCGCCGTTTTTTTGGGATCAAGCGTCATTTCTCGGACAAGGAGCGCGCGTTCTTCATGGATGTCGACTTCATGAATCACGTCGCGCTGGTGTGCGAGGTCGGGCAATCCGAGCGTACAATGATTGTCGGAGGCGCTCGATATGTCGTGTTTGAGCCCGGACGAGCCGAGTTGGCGTTCGTCGTCATCGACGCTTGGCAGGGCCGAGGCATCGGCTCCATCTTGATGCGCCACCTTGGCGAGATCGCCTCCAATAACGGATTGCGTGAGCTGACTGCGGAGGTCCTGCCCGAAAACAAGTCAATGCTGGCGGTGCTCGGCAAGTTTGGCTTCAGGCGGGACGGGAACCGCGACCCCCACACGATGCATTTGGCGCTACGCCTGGACAATGAGGGGCGGTGATCAATGAGCGGTAAATGGTTCGGGCCCGCGCGCTCAAACTCAACGCTGGTTCATTGACCACAAGAACTCCAGCAGGATTATGCCGCGAGGTGTATCCGTCGGCGTTACGGAAAGCGTGGGCCGCACGTACGAGCAACGTGTTGCTGTAAGGCCGATCCGAGAATGCCGGACTTACCACCAGAGAACACGCTCTCGCGCATCGCCAAGCCGCGAGTTCTCTCGCGCACGAGCCGTCATGAACCTTGCTGATGTCGCAGTCGAAGAGGCACATTATGAAACCCTTTACTCTGCTGCTCGCTTCAGCATCTATGTTCGCATGCGCTGACGATAGCCACGCAGTCGTGAGAATTGCCAATGACCGCGGTGGCTTGATTCAACGTTACCTTGATCGATATGAGGAGTTGAATGAGACTGGCCAGACTGTGATTATCGATGGCCTCTGCGCGTCCGCCTGCACGATCGTATTAGCAAAGATCCCATCAGATAGAGTTTGCGTGACAGAAAGGGCAAACCTTGCTTTCCACGCAGCTTGGGATCTCAGCGCCGGCGGACGCCATATTACAAATCGAGAAGCTACACGGATGATCTATTCGATGTACCCGGCTCCAGTTCGGAGTTGGATCTCAGGCCGGGGTGGTCTGTCGCCCCACACAATCTTCCTTCGCGGTGCGCAGTTACAGACGATATTTGCGCGCTGCTATTTGGACTCTGCAGTCTTCTTGCGGTCATAGTCCTAACCCCGCGTCTCGGCCTGCAGCGATGGCCGCATGCAAGTCACTGAAGTCGCTTTGATCTATCTCAATTCTCTGACAGGAGCGGGTATCAGTTTGAGGGAGTCGCGTCCATCGTTCCGCCGCGCCGGCCGGACGGTTGGGCGCTTCCAGGGAGCTCGATATGATCAAATCGCTCGGAATCGCCGCATTCGCCTTCTTCTTCGCAGTATCGGCTCAGGCGATGACGCCTGCCCCGATTGCACAGCCCGAAAGCCTGATTACGGAAGTCGCTGCTGCCTGCGGCGTCGGTAGGACACGTATCAATGGCGTGTGCGTCGCACGGACGACCGTCCGTCAAACCCGTCGGGCGGTCCGCAGATGTGTGAGAGGGACAACGTGCTGATTGCTTGTCCTCAAGGACAATACGCAAAGTGGTTCATCGTGATTAGATTTGGGGAGTACCGACCCCAACGGTACATCGACGCCCCCCACCGGCCTCAGTCTTTCCAGACTGGGGCCGTCTTGCGCCTGAAAGGTTGGACGGACCGGTCACCTTGTGGGTTTCATCGAACCGGGAACAACTCCAACCGCAAAGCTGATGCCGGCACGCCAACAATCAGCCTTCGAGAGCCGGTCATCGTCAACCGACGAAGCCGACGATGCAGATGAATAGCGCAGACACAAAAAGCAAAAGTTTACGCAATTTACCCCGCGACCATCAACGCGATGGTCTTCATTTTCCCGTCTGATAATTGCCTTGCGCGCCTTGTTTGGTCGGATGCTGGGAATGGTCCTGTCGTAGCGGAGGTGGCCGGCATGTCCGAAATGATGGAAGTGCTCGCCGGAACGAGTTTATTTCTACTCGCCTTCTCGCTGCTGATATTCGACATCCCCCGCTACACCTTGTCGCTGGTGTCTCTTGCTCTGTTCAGCTCGAAGCGGCGAAGCGTCGGCGGGACGGTTTGCCAGGCGACGGTAAGCGTGATTATCCCGACATTCAACGGCGGCTCCGGGCTTGCTCCTTCGATCAGCTCGCTGCGCCGGCAAACCCTCCGACCTGTCGAAATCATCGTCGTCGACGACGGCTCCACCGACGCAACACGCGCGGTCGCGGAGCGGGCGAAAGCGCAGGGCCTGGTTGACATGGTCATCTGCCATGGGACCCGCTGCGGCCGCAGCGCTGCCATCAACGCTGCAGCACGGTTTGCCCGCGGCGATCTTCTTTTGACCGTAGATGCCGACACTGTCTTCGAACCGAACGCGGTTGAGCGACTCGCGGCTGCCTTCGACGATCCGCTCGTCGCCGGCGCAAGTTGCAACATCGCGATCAGTAACGAGCGCGACTCGATATGGACAGGACTTCAAAGCGTCGAATACCTGATGTCGATCACCGCGGGGCGGTCGATCCTCGACGTGGTGGATGCGATCGCGTGTCTGTCCGGAGCCTGTTCCATGTATCGCCGGGATATTTTCGCGCAGCAGGGCGGGCTCGACGTCGGCCCGGGAGAGGATATGGAGTACACCTTGCGGCTCCGCAGACTCGGCTATGTCATTCGGTTCGTGTCCGACGCCTGGGCGGAAACAGCCGGCCCCGCAAGCGGCGTAAGTCTATTGCGACAGCGCGCGCGCTGGGATCGCGATGCTCTGCGCATCCGCTTCATGATGTATGGCGAGCTGAGTTTTCGCCATCCGCTGGAGCGTTTACCGGACACGATCCAACGGCTTGACTTCATCGTCTTTGATCTCGTCCCGACGCTCAGCCTACCGTTCTACTTGGCCTACATTGTGCTGTTGTTCGGCTCGGATGCCGTGCTGTTTCTGTCGGCGGTCTACCTGTTGTTGCTCTGGATCTCGGTCTTCAATATGGCACTTGTGTTCGCCCTGTTCCATCGGTCCGTCGGAACGTTTGGCTGGAAGATGGCTCTGATCTTTCCCTTTTACCAGGGTGTCTATCTGAAGTGCGCGCGCTTCTTTTCCTACTCTTCGGAAATCATCTTTGCCTCGTCGCGGAACGATGATTTCGTGCCGCCGCGCGTTCGCCGTGCACTATTCGGCGATCGGACGAAGGAAGTGGCCAAATGACCGTCACCCTAACACGACTCGATCCCCATATCCCCGATCCCATCGAGAGCCGTCGGCGTGCGGCCGGACGGGCCGTCCGCGCCGCCTATGCGACAATCGTATTCGGCATACTCGCATTCTTTGTCGTCTATTTCGGGAGGCCAATTCTTTATCTCGGCGGCCCGGGCAGCGTGTCCTCACCGAGATATTTGGTTTCACTGCCTTACATCGTGCAGATCAACAGCATCACCGTGCTGAGAGGTGCATCGGTCAAGGCCGGCGACGAAATCGGAAGGGTTCGGTCTCCGCAGCACGATGAGATTGTCGCCACCTATATGCGCTCGCTCGCGGACATCGCCGGTCGCAAAGCGGAACTGCGTGTTAAGGCCCGGGTTGCGCGCGAATCTCTCGACGCGGCGCGCTCACATCTGCGGCTTGCTGAGGAAGCTGTCGAACTTATCGCAAACTCATCGGCCGCGAGCCTGAATTACCGCATAGACATGTCCCGGGAGCGCGCCTTGGCGAACAAAGCCGTGGTCTCGCAGGAGGCGGAAGCCGCCGAAGCCAGCACTCAATTGGCCGCTCTCGACGAATTCAGCCGGCAACTCGGTGATCGCCTCGAAAAGGTTGAAAGCAGCTTTGCAGACGGGAGAGTCTTCGCGCCCATAGCTGGCATAGTCGCGAACAATCCTGCGCGCGCCGGCCAATCCCTGGTGGCGGGCACTCCGATTGCAGAAATTCTCGACCCCACGGATGTCTTTGTCGACTGGTACGTTCCTAACGAACGCCTGTCCGATCCAAAAGTCGGCAACGAAGTCTTTGTGCTGTTCGGCAACCGACGAATTCTGGGCAAGATCGCGGAAATCCTCCCGGTGTCAGATGTGTACCCCGGGGCGGGTTCGTCGGCGGCGCGCGAGCGTACCGCCTCGCAAATCGCGCGAATTCGGTTCAACCCAGGCGCTCATCGCCCGGCGCTGAACTCGGCCGTCGACGTTCACATGCACTACACACAACTGAGCGCGCGGATCGCTTCAGTGCTGGTGAGATTATTCGGGCTCGACGAGCTGTGAGAGTGAGCGAGGTGCAGCATGCAGGTCGAAGCGAACCAAACGGGTTGCCCGGCTTGCGGCTCCTCCACGCTAGAATTGTTTCCAGTATTCCACCACATGATGTGCGCCTATGTTGGTCCGGAGTATGACTTCACGCCAAACATCGCGGGATATACGTGCCCGAAGTGCTGCCGGGGCATTGTGCCAGCTGACCCAGCTTGCGAGATCGTGGGGACTAGCGCGCGCTGCACCCGATGTCGGGGTGAGATGGTCATGGCGCCAGAGTGTGCCGGCTAGCGCGTAAGGGTCAGCGGTCCGTCTTGTATGCCGGCAGCCCGAAAAGCTATTTCCGGCCGGGGCATTCACCCATTGGCACAAAGTGCACTGGCCAAGCACTGCGCATCTGCTTGTCTAGAGTGCGCCTTGCCGATTCTTTCCAGCCCCCAAGCTTCCAGGATTGGCGAGATCGTACAGGCCCTGGCGCGGCATCAGCTTCGCCGGGGCCACGGACGCCGGGATGGTCCTGGACTATGGACACAGAGGCAGATCGGCAACGAGGTTTGGAGTTGGGTCGCCGCTGGGCAGAGCATGCTTCGGCGCACGAGCTTGAACCATGGTGAGCGGGTCGTTTGATGATCTCAGCGAGATTCTGCCAGCGGACGCATCTGATCAGTTCGTCGGCGGCTTCCGCGAAGGCGTGTTGCACGTCTGGCGCGGAGCCTAGGATCTCAGCATAAGGGTGCGGGGATGAGACCAAGCGCCCTTGCCCCCCATCGCGGAAAATTCCAGGCGGCCAGTTGACTGGTCAACATTCCTGACACAACTCAAACGCGCAAGTTGCTCAATTTTCCCAACTGTTGCCACGTAAGCACACCGAATTCCAGGCGGCTCAGCTAGCTTCGAGCTGGAATGCGGGACTGCCAAGAAAAGAGCCGGCATCGTTAGGGTGAAACGTGGATGGAGCAAAAAGAATGAAGAAGATTTGGTTGAGTGGCATGGCCTTGCTGGCCGTGAGCATGGCGGCACCCGCGTCAGCGGCTGATCTGGCTGCTAAACCTTATGTCAAGGCCCCGCCCCCGGTGATCGCGCCGATCTATGATTGGACCGGGTTCTACATCGGCGCCAACGGCGGTTGGGGACAAAGCCACGGCTGTGTGGATTTCGTGACGCCAGCAGGGACGGTCGCAGGTGGTTGCGCCGATCGCTCCGGCGGCCTCGCTGGCGGACAGATCGGGTACCGCTGGCAAACCAATCAGTTTGTGCTCGGCCTGGAAGCGCAGGGAGATTGGGCAGAAATCAAGAATACGCGCGTCAGTCTGATCGACCCGCTGATTTCGACAACCGGTAAGATTGACGCCATCGGGCTCTTCACGGCGCAGCTCGGCTGGGCGTGGAATGCCTCGCTGTTTTACGTGAAGGGCGGCGGCGCCGTGACGCGCAACCGATTCGATATATTCAACAACGTCACCGGGGTCGGCCTGGCATTGGCGGGCCACACGCGCTGGGGCGGCGCCCTTGGCGTGGGCTGGGAGTACGGCTTCACGCCCAATTGGTCGTTCGGTATCGAATACGACCATCTCTGGATGGGCCGTGATAATGCCGGCTTCGCAGGCGTAGTCACTCCCGGAGGGTTCGTCCTCACCGGCAGCGGCGTCAGCCAAGATGTGGATATGGTCACGCTTCGGTTGAACTACCGCTTCGGTGGATACGGCGCACCGGTCGCGGCAAGATATTGATCGCACCAACTTTTACAAACCAAAGCCCCGGCATGCCGGGGCTTTTTTTGTGCTTATGAATTCTTGGCGCTCGAGAAGCCGAGCATCTCCAGCGCAAGCACCTTGAGGGCTGCAACTGCGTCATCGCCCAAGACAATTGTCTCGAGCTGTTACCATTCTGTGACGCATTTGGACGTTGCTTGTGCCTAGTAGTGAAGGCCGTCGTAACCTGGGTCCTGCAGTTCGCGGAGCGCTTTGCTGTAACAGCGCTTGCTGCAAGTACTGCCCAGAGGTTTGCAAATGGGATCAAACAAACAGAGAAGCTGCGTCATCGACTATCTGGCGGTGGCCGCTCTCGTGCTTTGCGCTGATGTTTCGCATGCCGACCAGGGCGGTAGCTCATTCTGGTTTCCGGGTCAGTTTGCAAGTCTCTCCGCGGTGCAGCAGACACCGGGCTGGGCGCTCAGTGTCATCGATTACCATTCCAGCGTCGCCGCCGCGGGGAGTGCTGCTGCGGCCAAAGAGATCCTGGCCGGCAAAATCCCCGCGAACGTCAACGTTAATTTGAATCTGCGTCTGAACGGGCGGGCCGATCTGGTCGCCCTTACGCCATCGTATACTTTCGCTACGGCGGAGCTTGGCGGTCAGTTGGTCGTAGGTATATCGGGCCAGTACGGCAGAGCCGCCACTAGTATCGCCGGAACACTGACAGCGATAGCCGGACCGATTGTGGTGACGCGTACCGGAATGCTCGAAGGCTCGCTTACCTCCTACGGCGACCTCGCGCCCTTCGCGCAACTACTATGGAACCTTGGCGTCGACAATTACATGGCTTACGTCACGGGCAATGTTCCCGTCGGCGACTATGATCCGACGCGGATTCCCAATATCGGGCTCGGGCACGGCGCGATCGACATTGGGGGCGGCTACACCTATTTCGACCCGGCGGCAGGAAACGAAATCTCGGGCGTCGCCGGCCTGACCTACAATTTCAGGAATCCCGACACCCAGTACCGGAGCGGCATCGATTTCCACTTCGACTGGGGCGCATCGCACTCCCTCACTAAGCAGCTTTTCGTCGGCATTGTCGGATACGCCTACCAGCAAGTCACCGACGATTCCGGCCAGAACCCGATCCTCGGTAGTTTCAGGTCACGCGTTTTCGGTGTCGGTCCGCAAATCGGGTACAGCTTCCCGGTCGCAGACATGCAGGGCTTCCTTGGTCTGAGGGGATACGGCGAATTTGGTGCAGCGAACCGTCCGTCGGGATGGAACACCTGGCTAACGTTCACTATTTCCCCGTCCGCTCCCGCCGCCGTAGCCGCCAGGAAACATTTGGTTGTGAAATAAATCGGTTCCGAACTGGAAGGTCGGCTGCGGTCGGCCGAGGTCTCAAATGAGTCAAACTGCGAACAACTCCAAGCTTCGCAAATCTTGTCCGACATGCGTCACTGAGCGAACCTCGATGAAATGCGCCGCTACTTGGCTGACGGCCATCAACAGGAGTCAAACTAATACAGGGCGCGCTCTGTTGCTCGCAAGCGGCGGGAGACTGGTCCAGCTAACTAGCTCTATTCTGAATGGCCGTTGGTAAAGTGCGGGATTTGTTCTTCTTGCAGTATGCGACGACCGCACTGGAGTTCCTCTGCAGGCGCTCGTAGTCCAATACACTGTTGCTTGCTGCTGCGTTGTAGTAGCCGCTCATGAAGTATCTTACAAAATCTTGATCCGCTGGACCGTATGCCAACCAAGTTCCGCAGGTGATCTTGTTAAAATCCAGCGTAGCGTTAGGCACCGCAGTTACGCCTATCGATTTTTCCAGCCCTACCATCACACTGGCATTCGGGTTGGACTGGCACCACCCTCTTACGTTTGTGACATTTGCCCGATGCAGGTCAAAATCAACAAACGTCCTCCGACTTTCATAACTAAACCAGCCGGTCATCCAAGCCGAAAATTTGCCCGACGGTGTAGCCGGCATGGCGAGATATTCGCTACAGGTGATGCTGCGAATGTCCGTCGTTGTGCCAAGCGCCTCACTGGCGAACGTTGGGGCGATTAGGACGAACGTAACGATACTGAACCTGCACCTCATTGTGATGACTCCCGTAACGAGTGACCGACAGACTAATCGCGATTTGCTGTCACAGGACCTGCATCCCGCGGCTCCAAAGAGTAATCACCCATAGTGGCAAGTGCCCGATTTGATCTAGATCAACCCACCAGGTAAGGAGGAGAGTCAGCCCGCTGCGCGGGACGCGATAAACTGCAAATCGTGTCACCGTTGTGACTGATGTCACGTGGAATAACGTCTTGCCAAACACGTTGCAATGCTGTGCTTCGGTGTGCTCCGTGCCAGCGGGTCCCCGCGGCATGTGCAGGTCGCTCATTGATATTTGCCGATCGGACATTGACTTGGCGATCGGTTTTGCAAGGGGCTTTGCTAAACATAAGCATGCCGCGTTAGGCCGCGTTTGTCCGTGCGCGGTGGCTCTGTCCACCGCCCAGGGAGCGGCTTTTCTCGCGATGCGACGACAATTGCGATCTGTTCTCATTCGCCGGCGGTAACTGGCCTAATGTAGCCGGTAATGGCAAAAATCGATTTGCGAGCTGCCTGCTTGATCTGCTTCAATTCTCTTCTGGCTATCGGACGTAAGCTAAGCTTCTTGACAGGAGCAACAGCAGTGCCAAGCGCAGAAAAGTGCCGAGAGTATGCTGCCGAATGCAACGCCAAAGCAAAGGAGGGGCGGATTTCTGCCCGCCGGTGCTCGGTACTAATGAATGTCGCCCGTAGCTGGACAGCGCTGGCCCACCAGCTTGAGAGCCTGACAGACATCGTCAAGGACGAAGCCAAGTGAAGGCTGCCTCGCTGGCCCGCACTGCGCCTCAATAACGAGCGACGACCGCATCCCCACCAAATTTGTACGATAGACGGGCGCGTACCACATCCAGTGTCTGACTTCCGCCCCTGTCCGCCGAACTAGGAGGGCTGATGGAGATGGCAGTGAACTGGAGGTGTGCGCTACCGAAGTCGTAGTGCTGGTACTCAAAGCGACCGATCCAGTTGCTGCCAAGCAGCTTCGCCTTGACGCCCGCGGAAGGCGCCAAGTTGATCCCGCCGCCCTCGGCCACAAATATCTGGGCGCGGCGCTCGTGACCTCCGGCATTGCGCTACTGATCGGGTTGCACTGGCTAGGTGGCTTCCTTCAGCCGGTCTTTCCATGGTCGGCCTGGATTCTGAGCTACCTCGGCATCGCCACAGCGCTGATTGCTTTTTTCATGAACTATCTGAAGATCGCGCCATCTTGCCCGGTTATGGATTCTGGAAGCGCCTGCAGACGGTGCATTTCGCTCCGCCGAATCACAAATTCTACGACACGACCCTCAATCCGAGGGTGGGCTACGCTAAACATGCGATCTCGATCGACGAGAGCCGCGCCGATTTCAAGCGTGTCACCTGGTCGCCCACGGCCGAGAAGCAGGACAAACGAGACGTGCACGACAACCTTTTCTTCGAACAGGTCTGGTTTTCGGGCGTGCACGCCGATGTCGGCGGCGGCTATCTCGAGAACGAGGCTCGGCTCTCAGACGTCGCGCTCAACTGGTTGCTCGCCGGAGCTTCGCTCATCCCTGGCGGCCTGAAACGCGACGGCAGTATGCTACGGCTGTCGCCCAATCCGGCGGGTGCACAATGAGCAGGCGGGAGGCTTCCTCAAGGCCGGGTTCGTGACCTGCCGATCGACCCGGAGACGGAAGACTCGAGATCACCGATGCACAAATCGGTCTATCGGCGTTCGGAGCAGCGTCCGTTCTTCTCTACGATCGCATGGCGGCCTACCGCCCGGACAACATGAGGGTGCACGTCGACTTCAACCACTACTTCGATGGGAGCGCGGCGCAGCTGCCCCAATGCGCCGCCGATGACATTGAAAGGAAGTGGGAAGATGCCGCCCATGTCTCGGGCGGCTCTGACCCAGATGCAACATTGATGGAGCAGTTCTGTCGGGCGGCCTTCGAGACGCCTTTGGCCTCCGCGGAGACGAGGAGAGCACATCACAATGCCGAGAGTCGCCGCCCGGCCGTCAAAAAACACCGTTTGAAAAACCGTTTTAGTTCGGCCTTCTCAAACGGTTTCTCTCGCTAAGGTCTTGATTTAAATGGTGGGCGCACCAGGGCTCGAACCTGGGACCCGCTGATTAAGAGACACGCTACCGCCATTGGTTTCTCAAGCGAATTTTTCCAACTGGCCCAATATCCGATCATTGCAGATCAACGGCTTACAGCGAAAACCCCAACCGCGAGTGCGCTTGGGGTGGCGCATCACCCCGCTATCGTTCGCGTCATTCGAGGGTGGGTTCAGCATTTTGGAATTCGAGGTGCTTCCGCGCCGAAAGATGCGCACGCGCAATCAACGGTCGATTCCGACAGAAGCGTAGGCCTGCCGGTTGCACAATGATCAATCTAGAGTTCGCCGCGTTGAACATTCGAGCTTCTATGCTGGCTGATCAATCGGTCCAATCCATCATGGGCAAGTTTGAGCTAGCTCCGGCTAATACGGTCCATGCTCACAGTGCCGACAACCACGCCTGCGCACCTTCGGCCCACACTGGCCGATCGGCACCTGAGAATCGCTGGTTAATCGCAGACAAGACGAGGACTCGCTGCCCGCCAGCTTCCGCTTCTGGAGGCGTGCTCCAGCTTGGGACGCCGTCCGACTTCAGTTGCTTGAGCACGGCATCGAGATCGGTGGTCCGCGCTCCCGCCACTTTGCCGGCCGCCTCACGGATCCGATCCGCGGCCACGCGCCACGCCTCGCCCTGCGCCACTGCGGTGTCCTTACGCGTAGCCTGCTGCTGCTGGATCTGCTTGCCGGCGCTCGCGAAATGGGCCTTGATCTGCGCTTCGAAGCCGCTCCAGTGCTTTTCCAGATCCGACTTTCTGGTAGCGCTCTTTCGTCTGTCAATCGTCTGGTCGAGCCGTTACGGTTCCTGTTCAGTCGGAGAACGGAGCACTATGCGCTTGGCGGTACCATGGCGACCTTTTTTTGCGCGGATATTCACCGCTGCGCTGGCCATTGCATGGTTGCTGGCGACCCCGTGTCAAAGTCAAGCGGCTGGTCCAACGCCGAAACGGATTCTGATGCTGCATTCATACGGTCTTCGCTTCCAACCGTGGACCGACTATTCCGAGGCCCTTCGCGCCGGAATAAGCCAACGTCCTTTCGTGACCTTTCAGGACCATTCGCTTCTGAATGCCCGGGCGGCCAGCGACAAATCAGACGCAGCATTTGTCGACTACCTTCGTGCGCTCAACCATGATCAGCAGCCCGACCTTATCATCGCTATCGGCTCGCCCGCCGCGAATTTCGTGCAGGCGCACCGGAAGGACCTTTTTCCAACAACCCCTATGCTCTTCACGTTGGTAGAGCGTCGCCGGGTGGACCTCGACAAACTGACCGAATACGACACGGTGGTGGCGGTTGCCAACAATGACGTCGCTTTTTTTGATAACGTCGTGCGCGTCCTGCCCCAAACAAAGACTATCGCCATTGTTGTGGGAGCTTCGCCGGGCGAAACATTTTGGCGGAACGAATTGGCCAAATCCACCGCGCTGTTTGCCGACCGCGTGCAGTTTCGGTGGTACGATGAGCTTTCCTTTGAGGATATGCTCAAAGACGCGGCCAACCTCCCGCCACACAGCGCCATTTTTTGGCTTGGATTGACCGTCGATGCGGCGGGAGTGACCCATGAAGGCAACAGCGCGTTCTCACGGCTTTTTGACGCGGCCAATGCACCGATCTTTTTCCACGACGCGACCTTTTTCGGTAGAGGCATCGTCGGCGGTCCAATGCAGGTCATTGCCGGACAGGGCAAGAAGGCCGCGGAGGTCGCCCTGCGCATTCTTGACGGCGAAAGGGCCGGCGACATTAAGCCGACATTCGTCGTCCCGGCAGCGCCCATGTTCGACTGGCGACAAATGCAGCGCTGGGGAATTTCCGAGAGCCGTCTGCCGCCTGGCAGCACCATCTACTTCCGCGAGCCGTCAGTGTGGGAACGGTATTGGTGGCAGATCTCGTTGATCACCGGCGTTATACTTTTGCAAGGCGGGCTGATATCGACCCTGCTTCGGGAGCATCATCGACGTCATTTGGCGGAAGTGCAGTCCCGGCAACGCATGGCCGAACTGGCCCATGTTAATCGCTTCTCGACAGCTGGCGAACTGACCGCAACAATCGCGCATGAAATCAACCAGCCGCTCGGGTCCATTCTGACTAATGCCGAGACCGCGCAGTTAATCTTAAAATCTCAGAACCCTGACATTGCGGGGCTGGCCGAGATTGTTGACGATATCTTGCGGGATGACCGGCGCGCCAGCGAAGTCATCCGGAGGATGAGGAGCCTCCTTAAGAAGGCACCTTTCGAGCTGAAAAAACTGGATCTCAATGATCTTGTTCGTGAGACCATCGAATTTCTTTCGATGCTGGCCGTTGGACGAAAAGTGGAGCTGATTGAACAGATCATGCCGGAGGCGCTTCCGATCCTGGGCGACCGCATCCAACTTCAACAAGTCATTCTGAACCTTGTCGTGAACGCGATCGAGGCGATGAAGGACACTCCGAGCGAAAGCCGCATCATCAGCATCCAGACCTCGCGCGCCGAGGGCTCTGCCGAGCTGTCCGTGTCGGATTGCGGATCGGGCATTCCAAAAGACCAATTAAAGGAAGTCTTCGAACCCTTCTTTACTAGCAAAGCGGAAGGCATGGGCATGGGCCTGTCCATCGCCCACACTATTGTTGAAGCGCACCAAGGGACGATAGCCGCAAAAAATCGAGATCACGGCGGCGCAACGTTCACGATCAGACTTCCTCTTGTTTAATGGGCAGGATCTTCCCCGATCTGAAGTCAACGTCAGCGGTCCACGAGGCTCATGCAATTGTTCAGCTGCGCCTGATGCGGCTCCCGTTATCGGCAGCGCCGAGGAGGTTCGCCATGCATCCGAGGAAGCGTCTTTGGATCAAGTCAGCGACAGTTGCCGGGATTGCCACTGGCGTCCTGTTGGAGCTTGCGGGTCTCGCATTCAATCCCACGCCAGCAAAGGCGGGGCGTGTACTGCCAGTAAGTTGATATCCAGCAGGTTGCGTTGCCCGCGCAGGCGCCGTGCTCAGGCCACGGCCGCTGGCCGGCTCACATTGGATTAGCCCGCGAATGGAACAGCACAAGGCAGCCCAAGCCGACAGCCACCCACCGCTCGGGCATTCAGGACAACGGCGGAATCCCTCAGGGCGCCACGAGCTTCTTCCGAATGGCATAGCGGACCAGTTCGGCGGTGGATGACATCCCGAGCTTGCGCATGGCCGACGCCCGATGGGTCTCCACCGTCTTCACACTCAAGTTCAAGAGATTACATATCGATCTGTTGGTATGCCCCTCCGCAATCAGCTGGACGACGCTCTGCTCGCGTGACGTCAGCAGCATCTCCGACCTGCCCTGCTTGTTGAGCTGGTAATCACTCAGCAGCTTCTCTATCAAGGCGCTGGTGAAATAAGGCCTGCCGTCGAGCAGCGCCTCGATCGCCGAAATCAGATGCTTCTTGGCATCCGACTTGAACAGGAAGCCGCGGACACCCGCCAGAATAGCGTCCCTCAGCAGTTCCTCGTCTTCATGCATCGTCAGGATCAGTACTTCCGTATGCTGATCAAGTGCCTTTAGCCGACGGCTGACCTCCAACCCGTTCATCAGGGGCATCGAGTAGTCGACGATGACGACGTCCGACCTCGTTTCCAGAGCCAATCCGATGGCTTGTTCACCATTGATCGCTTCGCCGGCGACGATCCAGTTGGACTGCGTTTCGACGATCGCGCGAAGTCCCGAACGTACGACCGCATGATCATCCGCAATCAAGATGCGTTTCATGGCGCCGTTCTCGATTCCGGCCGCACCCCTGGAGACGCTCAGTGCGGCAAGGTCAGACGATCATGCCACTCATGGTTCTAAGCGCCATCCTGCAAAACCCTGAGCCTGCCACCGCGAATGTACCGACGTGGCGGTCCTCAAGAACATCATATGCTGTCATGCCTCGACCAGATGCGAACGAACAGCGTACCGAACCAAACCTGCGGTTGAGTTCACCTCCAGCTTGCGCATCGCGGCCGCTCGATGAGCTTCAGTCGTCTTGACGCTGAGGTTCAGGATCGCGCCAATGCCTTTGTTGCTGTAACCCTCCGCCACCAATTTGACCACAAGCTGCTCGCGTGGCGTAAGCCTCCGGCGCCCATCTGCGCCCTCGCCGCCGTGATCGAGCTCGTCTCGACAGCTTTCGCTGCAGAACCGCTTGTGCGCCAGAAGTGCGTCGACGGCCGCCAACAGCAATCTGTTAGCATCCGATTTCGCCAGAAACGCGCGGGCGCCTGCCTCAAACGCCTGCTGCGCCAGCAGACCCGACTTGTGCACCGTGAAGATCAACACCTCCGTCTGCAACGGATAATCCCTGATCTGCCGCGCGACCTCCACGCCGGTCATCCGCGGCATGGAGAAGTCGATGATAGCCACATGCGGCCGGCTTTCGATTGCCGCCGTAAGTGCCTTGCTGCCGTCGTTCGCCTCGGCAACGACTTCCCAATCCGCCCGCTGTTCGAGGACCGCTCGCAGGCCCGATCGCACCGCTTCGTGATCATCCGCGATAAGAATGTGTTTCATGGCAGAGCACTCCAATATCGTTACGCGGCAGCCACCCGCCACCGGTAACCTCTTCTTCTTCTTCCTCAGTGGGTGCCTGCTGGGGGCCTCACGGAGGTCGTCACCTTACGCCGGCTGCGCGCGCTCTTCGCCAGCCCACGCGGAAGCACTGCGCGCAGGATGGTGCCCGAGGGCCATGTTGCCTGATCGGAGCTGATGTCCAGCGCTCCTCCAATCTGCTCGAGCCTTGCCCTCATCGCCGGAATTCCAACGCCGATCGATGTTGCCTTTGCACGATGTTTGCCATAGTCAGCGCGGAGCCCCCGCCCATTGTCGTTGACCGTGAGCCGAAACTGGCTGTCGGTCGCGTCAATGACGATGCTGACTTTGGTCGCTTGCGCATGACGAAATACGTTCGTGAGCGCTTCCTGGACGATCCGGAGCAAGGTGCGCTGCTTCTCGTAAGGCAGCAGATCGACCTCGGGCACGATCCTCGTCGCTACGTGCAACGAAGTGCGAGCCGCAAATCCATCCGCGTAATTCTCAATTGCGGCTTTGAGCTTATCGTGCGTCAGATTGCGGGGATGCAGCAGATAGGAAAAGGCACGAATTTCCCTAAGCGCCTCGTCAATCGACGCATCGATCTCATCGCAGAGCCGCTCGGCGCTGGGCGGGTCGCTCATGCTGCGTCGGATCCGCATGAGGCCGAGGCTCGCCGCAATCAAATGCTGACACGTCGAATCATGGAGATCAGACGCAATCCGCTGCTGGATTTCCTCCTGAATGGATGCCAAGTCGACGTGGGCGTGGGTATCGTCCAGCGGTCTAGACGCTTCCTCGAACGGACCAGTGTGGGCCATACGATGGCTGCCGACTAGCCGGACCGCACGACCGGCCGCGGGGTCCATGACGGGAACGATCGTCGTCTCCATATTCTGACGTTGGCCACCAAACGCCAGACGATGGCGAACCCTGACCTCCTTCTCTTCGGCGAGACAGGCGCGTAGGGCTTGGCAGACGGGTTCGATGTCGTCGCTGCTCAAGCAATCAGAGACATCCAGCTCCCGGATAGCGTCGGCCGAGATGCCGAGACGCGACTCGAAAGCCGGATTAACCGTCTCATAGACGAAGCGTCCGCCAAGCGAAGCGCGCACCACGAAGAGAAACTCGGCTGAGCACATCCAGTAAAGGCGGTCGCTGGCTTCTTCGAAACCTAGCTGCAACCACCCCGTGCCGCTGGTTCGAACTGAGTCGGAGGCGGGAAAACTATGGGGCTTCACGGTACGCGCTCACTCTGCTGCGGGGCCTCCGACATTGAAGATCAATATCGGGAGTCGCCGTCCTGCCCTTCGGGCGAGTTCCATTGCTGGTTCAGAGTGCGGATGCCCTAAGGGTCTTCCAATTATACACTGTCTGGTTGATAGCACCACAAGTAGTATTCTCCTCAGATTGAAATCGCGAATCCGTGCGTGGATCTCAATAAGGGGTGCAGTATGCAACTTGTGCCAGACTGGGCAGCACTGGATTCAAATGAAATGCAACAGATGCTAAAGTATCGTAGAAAGCCTTCACGAGCTGCTTGTGTCGACAACAGCTCCCCAATGCGCAATCAGCGGCTTCCGAGACTCGTGAAGTCGTTCTCGGGTACCGCCACGGCAATCCGGCCGCACCTGCGTCCGTGCGCTACCGGGCTCCAACTCCGCTCGCGCTGGATTTCTTTTTCTTTCCTGCCTTCGCGCTCGGAGCGGGTTGTTGAGGCGGCGAAAGCACCAGCGGATGAGACGGCACCTGGAGGCGGTTAACGCCGACATCATCCCTCAGTGCATCGGTATCCAGGCGCTGGCTCCGGTCAGCAGAATCGCGGGGATCCGCAGAAGCCACGGAGGCGGCCGTTAGACCAACGATGATTCCCACCAATACACACCCGCATCTCGTCATCTTCCAAGCCCTTCAAAACGCGAAATCAAGTCGGGGACCAACCCTGAGATCCCTGTATCGCCGCTCCGGAACGTTCGATGTTCGCGCCTCGTACAATACGCTGGTCGTGATCGACACGTTGCTGGCGAAACTATACCTCAGCCCGACGTCCGCTGAGTAGATCTGATCCTGTCGGCCCCTGTTCAGCCCGTCCGTGAACCAAAAGGCTTCTAACAATGGCGTGCTCACAATCGACCATTTCGGGTCCAGCTTGACTTCGATACCCAGCACCGCGTCAAAGCGCCAGCGGCGGGCTTCCGCAAGATCGGAAAACCGGTAGGTCAGGAGCAACAGTGGCGACAGCGTGACATTGTTCACGCGGAAGTCGCGCGCTACCGAGCCCATCACGTCGTGGGACGTGAAAGCAAGATCGCGATAGACACCGTCGAAATCGTACCGGTTCTCGTAAATAGCGGAGAAGCGCCAGCCGTCCCAATTCTCGGTCAAGCGCGCTCCCATTCGCGCCACTGCGGCGTTGCCGTCCTTCTCGGTCGCAAAGGCCTCGTATTGGGCGCGAGCATAGAGCCGGTACGACAGGTCGCTTGTGAGGTTCCCATCCAACCTGAGACTGACGTCGGGCTCATAATAAAAATCCGACCTGCGGTTGTTCCGGCTGAACAAAGCATTGTCAGTGAAGGTTGGCGCGACGGAGCCAACGACACTCCATGACGGAGCGGAATAATACGGCACAGGACCGCTCGCCTTCAGTTCGGTGAGATCAACATCCGCCGCCCAAGCGGTGTCTGCTCCAAACCATCCAACGACCAGCCAAAGAATCGTCAGCGCGCGCATGGTGTCCCCCGATGGCTTCTGCGTACACCTGGAATCAGCTGAGCGTGGGTGCTGATTATGGCGTGTTAATGGTCAGGAATTAAATCTGTGATTGAGGCGGCAGACGCCGTCTGGCTGGAACTCCCCGGATGCTACCCAGCAACGGCCGAATGCCACGCGGCCGTGAACGCCCTCCTTCAGGGCCGGAGCGCCCGCAGGTCGGCTAATAATCCACCGCGTCCCTAGTGATCGGGCAGGTCATGCAATGACCGCCTCCCCGGCCGCGTCCCAGCTCTGCACCGACAATGGTGATCACCTCGATCCCCTCCTTGCGCAGCAAGGTGTTGGTGTATGTGTTGCGGTCATAAGCGAACACCACGCCCGGAGAGGCGCAGACCAGGTTCGCGCCGCTATCCCACTGGGTCCGCTCGCGCATATACGCGTTGCCGCCGGTCTCAATCACGCGCAACTTCTTCAGGCCGAGCGCTTCGGCCACGACATCCACGAACGGCTTTTCATCCCTGCGTAGATCGAGGCCGGCGGAATTGTCGGCCGGCCGGTAGGAAAAGGCCGCGATGTTGTTGACGATGTCCGGATAGAGCAGGACACAATCCCGATCTGCGAACGTGAAGACAGTATCGAGATGCATCGCCGCGCGCAGCTTCGGCATAGCCGCCACAATCACACGTTCGGCCGCTTTTCTCTTGAACAAGGCTGCGGCAACCTGGCTGATCGCCTGCCGCGAGGTGCGCTCACTCAATCCGATCAGAACGTTGCCCTTGCCGATCGGCATCACGTCGCCGCCTTCCAGCGTCGCGAGGCCGTGATCGCGCGTCGGATCGCCCCACCAGACGTTGACCTTGCCGGCGAAATCCGGATGGAACTTGTAGATGGCTGTGGCGAGGATCGGCTCTTCGTGCCGCGCTGGCCAGTAGAGCGAATTCAGCGTGACGCCGCCGTAGATCCAGCATGTGGTGTCCCGCGTGTACAAGGTGTTGGGAAGCGGCGGTAGCAAATACTCGGTCATCCCGGCTGCTTCGCGCACCAGCTTGAGCATCTCGCCGCCATGGGCATCCGGAAAGTCGTGAGTCGATACTCCGCCGATCAGCGTTTCCGCCAACTCGCGCGGATTGAGACCTTCCAAATAACCGCGCAGCTCGTCGATCAGACCGAGACCGACCTGATCGGCAACAACCTGGTTGTCCAGGATCCACTTCCTGGCCTCGGGGATCGCGACCGTCTCGGCGAGCAGATTGTGCATCTCGACGACTTCGATCCCGCGGTCACGCATTTTTTGAACAAAGTCGAAATGGTCGCGCTTGGCATTGTCCACCCACAGCACGTCATCGAACAACAGAGTATCGCAATTGGAGGGCGTAAGGCGCTGATGAGCCCGCCCTGGCGAGCAGACCATCACCTTCCTCAGCTGGCCGACCTCTGAATGGACGCCGAAGGGAGCCGAGGTGTCCGATGTCTGCTTTGCCATGGGAGTTCTCCCGGGAGTTGCCTGCCTAGATGGTGATGTAGCCGGTGGCCAGTCCGTGTATTCCAACAGCAGCGCCGAGGGCGGCTGCAATGAAGAGGCCCCACTCGATGGCTGTAAAGACCCGCGCCTTCTGTTCCAGGCGCGCCCAGAAATAGAGTGCAGTGCCTGGCGCGTAGAGGATCAAGGACAGCAGCAGGAACTTCATCCCGGCGGCATAGATCAGGAACAGCGTATAGACCAAGGCGACGCCGGCAAAGATCATGTCGCGCTTGCGATCACGGCTGCTTTTCTCATAGGTCTCGCCGCGACGGACGAGCAGGAGCCCGTAGGCTGCGACGAGGAAGAACGGAATGAGTGACATCACGCTCGTGAGATTGAGCATCAGCGCGAATGCATCCTGCGACCAATAGGTGCTGATGACGAAGAGCTGAACGATCACATTGGTGAGCCAGAGCGCCGCAGCCGGCACCTTGTTCGCATTTTCGGTGCCGAACAAAGCTGGCATATCCTTCGTTCGTCCGGCGGCGGAGAGCACCTCAGCGCAGATTAGCGACCAGGCGAGATAGGCCCCCAATACCGAAACCAGGAGTCCGATGCTGACGAAGATCGCGCCCCAATGCCCGACCACCGCCTCCAATACCGTTGCCATGGACGGCTGTCGCATGCCGGCGATCTCGGCGCGGGGCAACGCGGCATATGGCAGCATGGTCACGAGCACCATCAGGGTCGTAACGATCGCAAACCCCAAAATGGTCGCCGCGCCGACATGCGCCCGTTCCTTGGCATAGCGCGAATAGACGCTGGCGCCCTCGATGCCGAGAAAGACAAACACCGTCACCAGCATGGTCGCGCGAATCTGGTCGAACAGACTCTTGTCCGGCATCCCCTCGCCGCCCCAGAAATTGGCGCGGAAAAGATCGGCTTTGAACGCAAAAATCAGGATAGCAATGAAGACCAGGATCGGCACGATCTTCGCAATCGTGACGATGGTGTTGATCGCCGCGGCCTGCTGCACGCCGCGAAGAATCATGAAGTGAAACAGCCAGATTCCTATCGAGGCGACGATGATGGCTGTGACCGTGTTCCCGTCTCCAAAGACAGGAAAGAAGGCGCCCAAGGTCGACTTGATAAGGACCCAATAGGATACGTTGCCGATGCAGCTGCCGATCCAGTACCCGAACGCCGATAGAAAACCAGGATAATCACCAAATCCCTCCTTCGCATAGGCGTAGACACCAGCATCGAGCTCTGGCTTTCGTTCAGCCAGCGTTTGGAACACCCGGGCGAGCGCGTACATGCCGCCGCCGGCTATACACCAGGCGAAGACCGCTCCGAACGGACCAGTGGCGATGCCGAATGTTCTCGGGAGCGAGAAGATGCCCGAGCCGACCATCGATCCGACCACCATCGCGGTCAACGCGAACAGGGAGAGCTTCTGGACTGACGGCGTCCCAGTCATGTGAAGACCTCGCGATAGCGCGGGTGCGCAACATCCTGGCCGATCGACTTGCCGGCACTTCACCATGCACCTCGGGCGGCGCCCGGAATATCAGGTGAACTCCTAATCCCGAGACAGGATTCCCCTCGCCGGAAACCAGCGGCTTAGCCGACCGATTGAGCGGAAGTCCCTACCCGCCCCTTCTCTCCGAACCAGCTCACATACAATGTCGGCAGCAAGACCAGCGTCAAAACGGTTGCAACCAGCAGACCGCCCATGATTGCGACGGCCATCGGGCCCCAGAATACGGTGGGAGCGATCGGGATCATGCCGAGCACGGTCGACACCGCCGTCAACATGATGGGACGAAACCGGGAGCTGCTGGCATCGACCGCTGCGTCCCACGGGCTCTTGCCCTGTGCCCGTTCGGCGTCGATCTGGCTGATCAGAATCACCGCGTTCTTGCTGATCATGCCGAGCAACGCGAGAATTCCGAGGATAGTGACAAAGCCCATCGGTCTGCCGGAAAGCAACAGTGCGGCGACAACACCGATCATCCCGAGTGGCGCCACGCTTATGACCATCAGCAGTCTCGGAAAGCTCTGCAACTGGATCATCAGGACCGTGAGCATGACGAACAGCATCATCGGCACCACAGCAAGCACCGACGCCTGCGAGTTCCGGCTCTCTTCAACGGTTCCGCCCACGGCCACCTCGTAGGACGCCGGTAGCGTCTTCCTCAACTCGCCTATTGCGGGCGACAGAGCGTCCACCAGCGCAGCCGGCAGTGATCCGCCGCCAATATCGGCGCGCACCGTCAGCGTTGGAATGCGGTCGCGCCGCCAGATCAGCGGATGCTCCTGGTGATACGCGAATGTCGCAAACTGACTGAGAGATACCGTCCTGCCGCTGGGCAAAGGCACCTGAAGCGTACGCAGGTTGGACAGCGAGATGCGCTGCTCATCGACCGCCCGGGCCACCACATTGACCAGATAGATGTCGTCGCGGACCTGCGTGACGATTGCGCCGGATATCACCGTGTTCAGCACGCTCGATATCGCTTGCGAGCTCAGTCCGAGACGTCGCGCTTCGTCCTGATCGACCTGGATGCGGAGCTGGCGTTCCGGCTCCATCCAATCGAAATTGACGCCCTTGGCCCTGGGCTCGGAGGCAATGATTTGCCCAAGCTTGAGCGCAATCTCACGTACCCGTTCGACATCCGGTCCGCTGACGCGATATTGCAGCGGCCATCCCACAGGTGGGCCAAGACCGAGCGGCGAAACCGACGAGACGGCGGCGGGAACTTCCTCCGCGAGCAAACGTTCCAGCCTCACGCGCAGACGCTCGCGCGCCGCGACGTCCTTCGCCACGACAACCGCCTGCGTGAACGAATCGTTTGGAAGCTCGACATTGAGCGGAAGATAGAAACGGATGGCACCGCGCCCCACGTTGGTACTCCAATGATCGACGTCCGGATCGCCGGTCAATGCGGCATCCAAGCGCCTGGCTGCCAGCTCGCTCGCATGGATCGATGCATTCTGGGGCAAACTGAGGTCCACCAGCAGTTCAGGTCGATCTGACGATGGGAAGAACTGCTGCGGAATCAGCGGAAGCGCAAGAACCGACGCGATAAAGAGCACCAGCGAGGTGGCGATCGTGAGCCACTTGGCGCGCATCGCCAGCGTAAGAAACGTGCGATAGAAGCGGAATATCCTGCCTGGCGCGTCCGAGCTCTCCTGTCCCGGCGGAACGAGAATGATCACACCCAGCAATGGCGTAAAGATCACAGCAACGAGCCATGACACCAGGAGAGCGATCGCGACTACCGCAAACAGCGAAAATGTATACTCGCCGGCCGAACTCGCGGCGAAGCCAACCGGGATGAAGCCTGCGATCGTCACCAGAGTCCCTGCAAGCATAGCAAAGGCGTGGCTGCGGTAGGCGAAGGTCGCTGCATCGATTTTGCTGTCGCCTTGGGCCAGCCGGTTGAGGGTGGCGTCCGTGGTCGTCATCGCATCATCGACCAAGAGTGCGAGCGCGATGATCAGCGCGCCCAACGATATTCGTTGCATGTCGATGCGGGCGATCTCCATGATCGGGAACACGACGGTTAGGGTCAGCGGAATGGCAAGCGCGATGATGAGGCCTGGACGAATTCCGAGGCTGATGAAACTCACCACTAGAATGATTGCGACGGCCTGTAGTAGCGAGGTCATGAATTCGCTGATCGCACTATCGACCACCGTAGCCTGGTCGGCGACGAGCGCGGGCTCGATTCCAATCGGGAGATTGGCGGTCATCTGGGCCATCGCCGCCTTGATATTTCTGCCAAGCGCAAGAATGTCGCCGCCATCACGCATTGCGATAGCAAGCCCGATTGCCGGCTGGCCGTTGACCCGGAACATCGGCTGCGGCGGATCCACGTAGCCACGCCGCACTTTCGCAATGTCGCTCAGCCGGATCGTGCGACCGCCTGCGACGAAATTGACACCGGCGATGTCCTGCTCCGACCCAAAGCCGCCGGACACTCGAACGGAAATGGTTTCCTTGCCCGTCTGGATTGTCCCCGCCGGCCGGACAATATTCTGAGCTTGCAGCGCACCGAGCAGAGCCGCCCGATCGACCTGCAAGGTCGCAAGGTCCTGCTTGGAGAACTCGACGAAGATCACCTCGTCCTGGGCACCCAGTAGCTCGATCTTCGACACGTCAGGAACCTGAAGCAAGCGCGCACGGACATTCTCGACGTAATCTCGCAACTCTCGCTGCGTGAAGCCGTCGCTGCTAAAGCCGTAGACGATCCCGAACGTGTCACCAAAATCGTCGTTGAAGCCGGGGCCGACAACGCCAGCGGGAAGCGTGTGGCGCATGTCGCCGATGTTCTTCCTCACCTCATACCAGGTATCGGCGACCTCCCTGCTGTTCGCGCTTCCCTTCAGGTTGACGAAGATAGTGACGAGACCGGCGCGAGTGAAGCTGCGCAGGAACTCAAGATGGGGCGTTTCCTGCAATCGCCGCTCGAGTCGCTCGGTCACCTGTTTCATCGTCTCTTCGGCCGTTGCCCCCGGCCAGGCAGCCTGCACGACCATCGTCTTGATCGTAAACGAAGGATCCTCGCTCCGGCCAAGGCGGAAAAACGCGAGATAACCTGCGATCGCGGCAACGATCATCACATAGACGACGAGCGAGCGGTGCCTGAGCGCCCATCCGGAGAGGTTAAACCCGGTCATGGCTCTGATCCGAGCACGCGCACCTTCTGGCCCGGATGGAGCGCTTGGACGCCCGCGGTGACAACGATGTCGCCGGCATTCAGTCCCTGCGAGACGATGACGTCGGTCTGGTCGAAACGCAGGATGTCGACATTACGCGCCGATATGATGTTCGTCTGGGGATCGAGGATCCAGACGGCCGGCTGCTGATTTATTCTTGTTAAGGCGGTAGCGGGTACATCGATCACCGGTCCGGAACCCAACTCGACGCGGCCGTTTACGGTGGCGCCGAGCCGCATGGCTGGTGGCGGATCCGTTAGACCGACCTTGACCTCGAACGTGCGGGTGACGGGGTCGGCCTGCGCCGCGACCTGGCGGACGCGGCCCTGTGCCGTGATCTTCGCGTCATCTGTCAGGCTGACCATGACCTGCACGTCGGCCGGCGTCGATCTGATCATTTGAGCCGGAACGTCGAAGACTGCGTCACGGCCGTCCTGCCTCGCGATCCTCGCGATCATTTGCCCGGCCTGAACGACCTCGCCATCAGAGGGACCTGTCGCGGTGATTTTGCCGGGCGCATCGGCCCGCAGCTCCGTAAAGCTGACGAGGTCGTGCGCGGAGTCGACTTGCGCCTCCGCCGCCTCGACCTGCGACTGCGCGGCCTGTCGTGCCTGCGTCGCCGCCTCGAAATTGGCACGCGTGGTCCACCCCTGCGCCAACAGCGTTTCCTGACGTTCGTAGTGGTTGCGTGCCTGCGTCAACTGGCCCTGCGCAGCGGAAAGAGCCGCTTTTGCCTGCCGCAATGTGCTCAGCTCGTTCTGGGACTCCAGTTGTGCCAGCAACTGTCCGGCCTCGACCCTGTCTCCGAGTTTCGCATGGCTCGCCCGCAAGCGTCCGGATATCCGAAAGGCGACGGCCACTTCGTCCTCGGCCTCGATGCGGCCTGTAAAAATCAACGGCACCAGGCTATCGCGCTTCTCGATGGTCGTGGTCCGAACCGGACGCGGGGGCAGCTCCTTCGTTTCCGCTTGGCGGCCGCAGGCTACCAGAAACGGTGCGAACACGGAGGCGATCAACGTCACTGCGAAGACTTGCCGAGATGTGGTTCGCCTACCGCGCATCGCCATGCCCTCCTCGATTCCAGACGTTAGATCAGGCAGGTCGCCCTTTCACATCTCGCGATCTACGGTATCGTCCCTGGTATTCTTGCCCAAAGGAGGGGCCACACACATCGGCAAATCTACTTGGTGCGTCCGGATGCAATCGCGACCGCGGGCCGCAGTCGCAGGCGAAACGCCGGCGATATATGAAACGGCGCCTCATGGAGCGCTCCGGGGAATTCCTGCCGCCTAATCGGGCAAAGACCCAATATCGCAGGTCGTATCAAGAGCGCATCGTCAGGGTCAGCTAAAGCGATCGGGCCTGTCAGACCGATGAACCCGGAGGATTTTCGAATGCGGAGATTTATCCTAGTTGCAATGGCGGTCTCGGGAATGCTGGCCATCATGCCACAGACTGCATCAGCGCAGACCGAGCAAAACCAATGGTGCTCCAAGTTCAAGGGGCATGTGAACTGCAGGTACTCCACCCAAGATCAGTGCCAGGCGTCCCGAAGCGGGAGGGGCGGCACCTGCTTCCCCCGGCAGGCGTCGCGCTAGTTGCGTAGCAGGGCAGCGAAGGGCCATCCAAAACGATGGCGTCGAACGATCCGCTCGTGGACGCCATTCGAGCCGGTGTGGATGCTGCTGTATCGCTACGCCAACTCACGCATCCGCACGTCGAAGGATACCCGGCTGCAGACACCGACAGTCGTGCCGCCGGACACCCGCCAGTCAATACACGATGCCGGATTTTCGAAGCACCGCACGGGACGGCGCCATCCGTCGCCAATCGAGGAATCGCCTGTGAGAGGGTCCGCGGGAAAGCCAGATGCGCTCACGGGCGCCACAGCCGGCGCGTCCTGGTGGAGCGCGACGTCCCGCGCGGCTTCGTTCCTCTGCCTCTGGTTGGTACTTTCCGGCGCCGCTCTCGATGACGTTCCTGCCGCGGCAGTCGCCGTCGCGGCGGCAACGTGGACGAGCTTGCATTGGCTGGAACCTGGCAGATCGCGGCGCTCACCTGGCGCCATCTCGCGACTGACATTGCTCTTCTTATATCACTCCATTGTTGCCGGAGTGGACGTCGCGAGGCGGGCACTCGACCCCCCGGCTGCCGCTGCACTCGGGGTTTATCGCATATTCAACCCGTCTTCCCCGCGGCTTTCGTCGTAACGTGTTTGCAACGCTGACGAGCCTGCTACCAGGCACCGTGCCGGCCGCAGAGGATGACGCGCATATCCTCTATCACTGTCTGAATATCGAAAATCCCGCGGTCGCCGAGCTTGCCGAAGAGGAGGCTGCTCTGGTCCGAGCGCTGTACAATGACTGAGTTCCTGACGGCCGCAGTCGGCTTCATCCTGGCGATGCTGCCGTCTCCCATGCCACGGCCAAAGCAGCAATGTTCATGGCTGCCGGATCGATCTATGCGAGGCTGGGTCATGATCGCCTCACAGACTTGCGTGGTCTGGTGAGAACGATGCCATTGAGCGTCTTAGCTTTTGCTCTCGCCGGCATCGCGTTGGTAGACGTACAGCCGAGCGGTGCGTCGCTGGCAAAAGAGCTGTTGCTTCGTGCCGCAGCCGAAAGGGGGCAGTGGTGGTGGGCGGTCGTGCTCGAGGCGGGCGGAATGCTTACAGCGGCCTACGTTATCTTGGTCCTGGCTCACGCGCTGGTGCCTACGGTCGAGCGGATTGCATCGACCGGTCCTGCACTACACGTCCGGAACATCGCGGCGCTTGTGCTGGCCCTGTGCTCGCTATCGCTCGGCCTGTTGCCTTGGGATTCCTATCTAGCCGTCTCGCACGGTTCGGTGTCCGGTTTCTTTGCGGTCGAGACTCTCACCAAAACACTCTCCTCCGTCCTGGGTGGCGTTGTGCTGGCGATCCTGGTCGCTCCCTGGCCGCATCCGGATGCCTATTCGACGCGCTGGAAAATGGTCGCCAGCATACTCGGTCTTTTTCAACGCAGCTGCCATAGGTCCGTTGGCTGCCTAGAGAAGGCCAATCGCGTTCTCTGCCAGTGGCCTGCGGCCAGCATGTTCCTCCTCATCCTGGCGCTGCTGTTTGGCGCGCTGATGGCTGGGGCGCATACCTCTCGGCCGGGATAAGGTCAGCCTCAGGCGACCCTCCAGCAACAACGATCAGGAACATTCATCCCCACGCCTCAGGGTTTTCTCCGATCCCAAGCCGACCGATCGAAAGCTAGTGTTCGACAGCGCGTTCCGCCAGTGGCACGGTTGCACCGGTCGGCGCATCGTCTTGGTCGCGGCGGAGCTTGATCCAGCAGGAGGTTTGCATGTCCGATCTAGTAGCGATCGTGTATCCATCCGAGGCGAAGGCCGAGGAAGTGCGTCAGCGGCTGCTCAAGCTGCAGAAGGAATATCTGATCACAATCAGCGACGCAGTGATCGCCGTGAAGACGGATTCCGGCGGCATCAAGCTCAATCAGCTCGTCAACACGACGTCGATGGGGGCGGTGACCGGCGGTTTCTGGGGACTTCTGATCGGCATGATCTTCCTCAATCCGATCCTCGGTGTCGCCGTCGGAGCAGCTTCCGGCGCACTTGGCGGCGCACTGTCCGATTTCGGCATCGACGACTCCTTCATGAAGGAATTATCAGTATCACTTCACACGGGCAACGCCGCCTTGTTCGTGCTGATCAAGAATATGACTGCGGACAAGGTCTTGAAGGAGATCAAGGACGCCGGAGGGACCGTGCTGAAGACGTCCCTGGACGACGCCAAAGAACAGGCTCTGCGCGACGCACTCGCAAGCGCCGCGGAGCGGCCGGCGGCCTGAAGCCACTTAGCGGCGGTTGCCGACCAGACGCAGCAGCATCATGAACAGGTTGATAAAGTTGAGATACAGCGACAGCGCTGAAATCACCGACTTGCGGTCTCTGGTTGTTTCGTCGTCCCGGCTGTCATGCATCGCCTTGATCCGTTGCGTGTCGTAGGCCGTCAGCCCGGCAAACACGCCGACGCCCACAATCGAGATCAGCCAGTCAAGCCCGCTGGATTGCAGGAACAGATTCACCAGGGTGGCGATGATGATCCCGATAAGGCCCATGAACAGGAAGGTGCCGAGACCGGATAGGTCGCGCCTTGTGGTATAGCCAAAGACGCTGAGCGCCCCGAACGTCGCCGCGGTGATGAAGAAGACGCGCGAAATCGAGGCGCTGGTGTAGATGTGGAGCAGCGTCGAGAGCGACACGCCGACCAGCGCCGCATAGATGAAGAACAGCAGACGCGCGGTCGACACCGACAGCGTATTGATCCGCGAGCCGATGAAGAAGACCAAACCCAGCGGCGCCAGTATGAAGACCCACATCAACGGGCTCTGCAGCAGTGCAGGACTAGTGAGCTGATAGGTGAGCCACGCAACAACGGCCGTTAGGCCGATGCCGGCAGCCATATAGTTGTAGATGCGCAGCATGTAGCTACGCAGTCCAGCATTGACCGCGATTGCCTCGCCGCCGCCCGCTCCCGCCGTCGTCACGTTCGGATCATAGTTCGACATTGCCTGTCTCCTGCCAGAGCTCGCTAATCAGGTCATGCTATCTCTGGGTATCAGTAGACGGCATCGGACAATCACCCGAGAGTTGGCAAGGACAATCACCCTATCGCACAGCTTTTTACTGCGCACCTGAGCACGGTGATTACGAACCGGTAATCGAAACCGCCGGAAGTGTCCTCCTTTGGGCGGAGACGCATTACGCGTTTGGGGAAAACGGCCGCGATCCGGCCTAATCCGGCCGGTATGCGCTTCTACTTTCATATCGTCGACAAATACGGTCTCTCGCCCGATGGGACCGGATGCGAGCTCGCCAATCAGGACGCAGCGTCCCTGCACGCCCGATGCATAGCGGCTGAGCTCGCGAAGGCCGGCGAGTTCTGCCGTTTCAGCGTCGTGCTTTTGGCGGCCGCTTCCGGGCCATCATCCGGTCCCGGTCAAATCGCGACTGCCCCTCCCCCAAAAACTTGAGGGCGATGCCCAACCTTACAGTACGTCAATTTCCTGCCCTCGCTGCCTACAGAGAATCCCGGATGTGCGAAGGGGAAAGCCACGTCTAATGTCCTCTCCAATGCGGCGGGCATCAATGCCCGTCGCATCCCGGATTGGAAGGCCATCCCGTCATGGCTCCCCCGCCGAATGCGGCCGACCAGAAACTCTCGCGGAATGCTCTCATCGCGCTCGTGATCGGCTCGATGGTGGGGTCCGGCATTTTCGCACTACCTGCGGCGTTCGGACGAACCACGGGTGCGCTTGGAGCAATGATCGCCTGGGCTATCGCGGGCAGCGGCATGCTGATGCTGGCTTTCGTGTTCCAGACGTTGTCACACCGCAAGCCCGACCTTGATGCCGGGATCTATGCCTATGCCAGAGCCGGATTTGGCGACTACATCGGCTTTGCTTCAGCCGTCGGGTACTGGATCGGTTGCTGTCTTGCAGACGTCGCCTGTCTCGTCTTGATCAAGGCAACGCTCGGGCAGTTTTTTCCCGTGTTCGGCGACGGGACAACTCCGGTGGCGATCGCTTCGGCGTCTGTCCTGCTGTGGGGAGTGCACATTTTGCTGCTGCGCGGCATCAAGAGCGCAGCCACCCTCAATACGATTGCGACCTACACAAAGATCATCCCGATTTTGCTGTTCATTGGCACCGCCGTCATTGCTTTTAACGGCGATCTGTTCGCCGTTAATTTCCACGGAACGGAGCAGTCGGATGCGTCGAGTGTGTCTTCTCAGGTTCGCGGCACGATGCTGCTAACCGTGTTCGTGTTCGTCGGAATTGAAGGCGCGAGCGTCTACTCCCGCTACGCCCGGAGCCGTGCCGACATCGGCTTCGCAACCATTGCCGGATTTCTGACGGTGCTCGGCCTGCTCGTTCTCGTGACGCTCTTGTCCTACGGCGTGTTGCCGAGGGCTGAACTGGCGGATCTTCCGACGCCATCCATGGCTGGCGTGATGGAAGCGATTGTCGGCCGCTGGGGCGGCGTATTCATCAGCCTGGCGCTCCTGATCTCGGTTCTCGGCAACTACCTATCTTGGTCACTGCTGGCGGCCGAGATCCTGCATTCCGCGGCGATCCACCGCACCATGCCTTCCTTTCTTGCCAGGGTGAATGCGCACAAGGTCCCTGCCGGCGCGCTCTGGCTCACAAATTGCGTCATCCAGATCTTTCTGCTGGTCGCCTGGTTTGCGGAGTACGCGTTCACACTCGCGTTGAAGATGACGAGCGCGATGACGCTGATCCCGTATTTCATTGTCGCGGCGTACGGCTTAAAGCTTGCCTGGTCGGGCGAGACCTACCGCGCGGGCGAGCGCGCTCGCACCACCGACTGGATCCGATCGGCTATCGCAACGATCTATGCAGCTGGCATGATCTACGCCGGCGGACCGAAATTTCTCTTGCTGTCGTCCATCCTCTATGCACCCGGCACTCTGCTGTTCCTGCTTGCGAAACGCGAGCGCAAGGAAACGATCTTCGGGCCATTCGAAGCTATGCTTTTTGCAGCGATCACGATTGCCGCGTGCGCCGGCGTTTACGCACTCGCAACCGGAGCCATATCGATTTGAATCTTTGTCCCTAGTTGCATGGAGGCGAATATGAGCACACGGGCCATCTGTGGCGCCTTGATCATATACGGATCGATGGCGGTCTGCGCCTTTCCAACCGTGTCGCTGGCCCAATCGACTGAGACCGGCGTGTCTGCCCAAAGCGGCGCCGGCGCGTCGCCACCGGAGAAAGCAGCTCCAAACACCAATACGAACCCGACGAAGCACCGCTACTGGCGTCATCGCGGAGGAAAGCATCCGCACTTTGGCAGCCGGCGCGTCCGGGCCTAGGTACCACAGGCGACGGCGATTGAACCGATACCATGAACGAGTCCAGGACAGCACCGGAGAGACTCTGCGAGATCGCTCCACGCGATGGCTCCGCCGTCGTGCCGGAGAACGGCACACGACGCGGCATTCTCGCAACCGGGCTCGGCCTGGTGGCTGCCTGCGTCTTGCTGTTTCTGGTGTGGCAGACGGTCTCGAGTCTCCTGCTGATCTTTGCAGGCGTGTTATTCGCCGCGTTTCTGGATGCTTGCGCAAGGGCCCTGGCGGCCGTCCTCCCGCTCAATCGCGCCTCGCGGCTGACGCTGGTTCTGTTGCTGTTCTCCGCTCTGTCGGGATTTGGACTGATCTGGGGCGCGGGCAAGCTGCCGGAGCAGACGCGCCTCTTGCTGAAGGTCATGGACAACCAGCTCGACATCCTGCAGGAGCATCTTCTGTCATATGGCGTGGATCTGCTCGGTCCGGAATGGGGCCGCGACTTTGCGCAGTGGCTGTTCTCGGACCAAGGCCGGTTTCTCAGCCATGCTCAGTTCCTGCTTGGCGGAGCGTCGAGCCTTCTGACCGGTGTCCTAGTGGTCCTGTTCCTCGGGATCCTCTTTGGTCTAGACCCAACCAGCCACCGTGAAAGCCTGGTCATGCTGGTGAAGCCCTCCCAGCGCCAGCGGGCGAGAACGGTCATGGACGAGATGGGCAATGTCATGCGGCTGTGGCTCGTCGGGCAGTTCATCCGCGTCATACTCATGACGTTGTGGGTCTGGGCCGCGCTCTACCTCATTGGGTTGCCTGGACCCTTCGTGCTCGGACTGCAGGCGGGCCTGTCGAATTTCATTCCCTATGTCGGACCAATCGTAGCCGCAATACCGATCGCGCTGGTCGCAATGCCGCTCGGCAGTTCCCTGCTGATCTGGGCCGTCCTCATTTACTCGATCATCCAGTCTGTCGAAGGCTATGTGATCGGTCCGCTGATCCAGCGCCAGGCCGTCGAGATCCCTCCTGCCTGGACGTTGGTCGCCATCGTCCTGCTCGGTGCGCTGTTCGGCGTCCTGGGCATCGCGCTCGCCATGCCGCTGGTGGCGATCGGCCGTGTCGCAATCATCCGATTCTATGTCGAGGACTACCTCGGCGACGAGTTCAAGCAGACGTTCAACAGCGGTGAATCGTGAGTGAGGACCCCATGAACCAGAGCGGGGCGCCACGGCAGGAGGGTACCGATCCTCCCTCGCCTCAATCGACAATGGCTCAATTCCTGTGGCAGCAGCTTCCTTATGTCGTGGCGCTGGTGCTTGCCATCGCGGGCGTCGCCTATACTAACGTTTCCCACCAACCTCTCGTCGGCTACTGGGAATTCCTGGCGCTTGCCATCTGCATCGTGTGCGTCGTCACCAAATGGCCGGAAACCCAAGGCAAGGAGGCCCGGCTCCGCTTGATCTGGACCCAGGCGCTGCACTGGGTCGCCGTGCTGGTCACGATGAACATCATTCTGGTCTCGGGCGTTCAGCAATTGCTTCCGACCCCGGCGACCGGCCTTGTCCTGCTGACTTTGCTTGCGCTCGGCACGTTCCTCGCGGGCGTCAACCTTCTATCGCTGCAGATCTCTTTCCTCGGCCTTGCCATGGGCATTGCCGTCCCGGCGATATCCTGGCTGAAGCAGTCCGTCTTTTTCTTCCTGCTGGGCGCAGTGCTGCTGATCGGACTCGGCATCACATTCTGGTTCCGCCAGGACAGCCGACCGAGGAGCGCGCTCTCCGATACCAACAGTCAAGTGGAGGCCTGAATGCGAATGATGCGGTTTGTGGCAGTCTTCGGCACGTCCGCGTTGCTATGCGTCGCAGCCCTGCCGGCGCGCGCCGAAACGTTCAGGGTCGGCCGGCTCCTGTGCTTCAGCAACCCGCGCGTCGGGCTTGTGCTCGGATCGGTGCAGTCGTTGCGCTGCACATTCTTTGCAAGAAATCCGCCGAGGCAGTTCATCTATGAGGGACGAATCCGGCGTGTCGGCCTTGATATCGGCGTGACCAGCGCAGGCACCTTGTCTTGGGCCGTGCTCGCCAAAAACTCGCGGATCGGATCCGCCACCTTGCGCGGCAACTATGTCGGCGCGAGCGGCAGCTTTGCGTTCGGCCCCGGGCTCGGCGCGAACGTCCTGATCGGTGGCTCGCGACGGAGCGTGATGTTGCAACCCCTGTCGATCGAGCGATCGATCGGGATCAACCTGGCCGCCGGCGTCACTAACCTGACGCTGGGTCCGCGCGGCCCGCGATAGCTTGCAAAGGCGATCGAGCACACAATCGCTCCGCTCGTGGCCCACGAGAACATTCCCGCCCCATCGCTCAGGGTTTCGTCGGATGTCGATAGCGGAGGTTCGACGCTAGCGTCCCAAGCGTGCCGACCATCACGCAGACCAGGAGGATGGGATGACAGTTTATGACGACCGCTCCGATATCGAGGCTTTGGGCGGCCCTCCGCTGTGGGTCTGTGCCCTTCTCGGAATCGTGATGATCGCCGCCGGTTTCGCAGCTCTCAGCGACGTGGCGTTCGCAACCATCATCAGCGTCAAGTTCATCGGGCTGATGGCCATCGCGGCCGGCGCGTTCGAGATCATCCATGCATTCTGGACCAAGGGATGGGGTGGGTTCCTATGGCAGATCCTGCTCGGCGCGCTCTACGCCGCCTTCGGCCTTGTGCTGCTTACCCAGCCCGCCTCGGGTGCCCTGATCCTCACCTACCTCCTCGGCGCGGTGCTGTTCGCCTCAGGCGTCATTCGATGCGTGCTGAGCTTCGCCCATTGGCGGCAGAACGGATGGATGATGCTGATCTCGGGCATTTTTGGGCTGCTCGCCGGCGTGCTGATTCTATTCGGCTTTCCGGCCATCAGCGTCTGGGCCCTCGGATTTCTGCTTGGCGTCGACCTGATTTCGCACGGCCTCGCCTGGCTGCTTTACGCGCTTCAGGCGGCGCGGCGAACCGCCTAACAAAGGAGAAGAAACATGATGGACACACCGAGCCGTCGGGCTTTCCTTGGCTTTGCTCAGAATGCCGTCGCTGCCGTGGCGATCGGCGCCATCGGGGTTCGTTTCATTGAGGCCGCGGAAGCAATGCCTATTGCTCACGATCTCGGCCGGCCGAGCGAGCAACCAGACCTCCCGACGCAAGCACAATGGGGACCGCCGTCTCGTCGTCGGGGATGGGGCCGGCCGCGCCGGCGTCGCTGGGTGTGCTGGTGGCATCGCGGTCGTCGCCGTTGCGGATGGCGGTGGCGCTAACAACGCGTCCTCGCGCAATCCGCGGTCGACAGATACTCCGCGAAGCCGGCACCAGTCCCAATCAGACGAAGGAGGCAGCCTTGCGCATCACGAAACGATGGGTCGTTGGGACCTTCCTGGCAGCTCTTCTCGTTGCGGCAACCTGGTATTGCGTGGCGGTATGGCAGGCAACGCCGTCCATGCCGCTTTACCGCAACGTCATCCTGGGAGGCGCTGCAATCCTGATGCTGGTCACCGGCTGCGGACTGATCGGGCTGATGTTCCACAGCCGCCGCAAGGGCTACGACGAACCCGCGCGCAGCAATCGCATGCGGCGGGAGTAGCGAGGCGCCGGTGAAGCACTGACCCGGCTCCGGATCCGTTGCAAGGAGCGGACAATGACCTTTGCTGGCGTCTCGATCAGGCTGCTGGGGGTCACTCTCCTGATGGTCACCGCCGGCGGATCGGCCCAAACCCAGTCGACTTCGGCCGCGCCACCCGCGGTCGGCATCGTGGAAGCGGCCAAGCGGCCGATCACCGAGAGCAGTGAATTTCTCGGGCGGATCGAGGCGATTAATCGGGTCAACCTCGTTGCTCGCGTCACTGCATTTCTGGAACGGCGCCTGTTCGAGGAAGGCGCCGAAATCAGCAAAGGCGATGAGCTCTATCGGCTCGAGCGTGGCCCTTTCGAATCGGATCTCGCATCGAAACAGGCGCAGGTGTCCCAGCTTGAGGCCACACTCGAGAATGCCAAGCTGACGACCGAACGCGCGCGGACCTTGCTCGGAGGCCCTGCCGGGCAACAGTCCACCTACGACGCAGCAATCGCGAACCAGCGCAGCCTCGAAGCCCAGGTGCGAGCCGCGCAAGCCGGGGTCCAGGCCTCTCAGATCAATCTCGATTACACAGTGATCAGCGCGCCGATCGCCGGCAAGATCGGACGAACGGCGGTGACGGTGGGCAACGTCGTCAGTCCAAGCTCGGGGGTACTGACCAGCATCGTCAGCCAAGACCCGATGTATGTCACCTTTCCCGTGCCGGTGCGTCAGGGACTGGAGCTGCGCGAACGATACGCGCCGCAAGGCGGTCTGGAAGCCGTGGTCATCAGGCTGCGACTGCCGAACGGGCGAATGTACGGAAAAACCGGCAAGCTGAACTTTGTCGACAATACCATCGCCCAGAGCACTGATACGATCACCGTGCGTGGCGAGATCGCCAATCCGATCCTGCGGGCGCCCTCGGCGGCCGGCGTCTCCGTTCACGAGTTGACCGATGGCGAGTTCGTGACCGTAGTGCTTGAGGGCGTTCAGCCGGTCGAGGTGCTGGTGATCCCTCGCTCGGCCGTGCTCTCCGATCAGCAGGGCAACTATGTTCTCGCTGTCGGCGCCGACAACGAAGCCGAACAGCGTCGCATCCAGCTCGGGCAATCGACCCCGACTGTCGCGGCGGTGATCGCCGGACTTGCGGCCGGCGACAAGGTGATTGTCGAAGGCCTGCAGCGGGTTCGTCCCGGCCAGACCGTGTCGCCAGGACCAGCCAGCGCGCGGATCCTGTCGAGCATGAAAGCCGCCGCAGATGGCACGGCTCCGCAAACGGATCACGGCCCCTCCGGCAAGGCTGGTCCGGCGGATAACAAACCATGATGTCCGCCCTCTTCATCGATCGTCCGCGGCTTTCGATGGTGATCGCATTCATCATCACGATTGCCGGCGCACTGGCGCTGGCGCAAATCCCGGTGGCACAATTTCCAGACATCGTGCCGCCACAGGTCACGGTCGCCGGCATCTTCCCTGGCGCGTCCGCCGAGGTTGTAGAGAGCAGTGTCGCCCAGCCGCTGGAGGCGCAGATCATTGGAAGCGACCGCGCACTCTACATGAAGTCGACTAGCGCCAATGACGGCAGCTACACACTGACGGTTTCGTTCGCGCTCGGTACCAACCCCGACATCAACACCGTCAACGTCAACAACCGCGTGCAGAGTGCTCTGTCGCAATTGCCCACCGAAGTACAGCAGCAGGGCGTGACGGTGCACAAGCGCTCCTCGTCGATCCTGCAGTTCCTCGTACTCTACAGCGGAAATGGCCAACAGGACCCGCTCTTCATCACCAACTATGCAATCATCAACGTGCTTGATGCGATCGCCAGCACGCCGGGGGTCGGCCAGGCGAACCTGTTCGCGAAGATGAACTACTCGATGCGGATCTGGTTTGACACGCAGCGGCTCACCAGCCTCAATCTCACGCCGTCGGACGTCATTGCCGCGATCCGTACGCAAAGCGTCCAGGCCCCGGTCGGCCGCATCGGCGCGCGCCCGATCAGCGACGACCAGCAGTTCCAGTTCAATGTGCAGACCCTGGGCAGGCTCGCCACCGTCGATCAATTCACCCAAATCGTGCTGCGCGCCAATCCGGACGGTTCATCGCTGCTCGTGGGCGACGTTGCCCGCGTCGAGATGGGCGCGCAAAATCTCGACAGCGAAGCGCGGATCGACGGACGTGCGGCCGTGCCGATCGCGATCTATCTGTCACCAGGTGCCAATGCGGTGACCACCGCACAGGCGGTGACAGCGACGATGCAGCGGCTGTCGCAGCATTTTCCCACCGGGCTGAGCTACCTCGTCCAATACGACTCAACGAGCTTCGTGCGTGCCACCATCGCGGAAGTGTTACAGACGCTAGGCGAGGCCTTCCTGCTGGTCGTGATCGTGGTGTACCTGTTCCTCGGCAATCTCCGGGCCACCGTGATCCCGGCCGTTGCCGTTCCGGTGAGCCTGATCGGCACCTTCGCCGTGCTGCTGGTGCTCGGATATTCGGCCAACACGGTGTCCCTGCTCGCCATGGTGCTCGCCATCGGCATCGTGGTCGATGACGCCATCGTCGTCGTTGAGAATGTTGAGCGGATCATGGAGGAGGAGCCCTCGCTTTCTCCCGCCGAGGCCAGCAAGAAGGCTATGGTACAGATCACGGCGCCGATCATCGCGATCACGCTGGTACTGCTCTCCGTCTTCGTGCCGATCGCTTTCATTCCCGGCATATCCGGCACGCTGTTTCGCCAGTTTGCAGTGACAATCAGCGCCGCGATGATGATTTCGGCACTGAATGCACTGACGATGTCGCCGGCGCTATGCGCGCTGTTCCTGCGCCACACCGGGCCGCGGCGTGGCCTGATCGGTCGTGTGCTTGGCGGCATCGACTGGTTGCGGGACCGCTACAGCAGCGGCGTGCGCCGCTTGGTGCGGAAGGCGGGGCTCTCGCTCCTGCTGATTGCCCTATTCGGCGCCGGCATCTTCGGCATGTCGCTGATCACGCCGACGGGTTTCTTGCCCGAGGAAGATCAGGGAGCCTTCTTCACCTCGGTACAACTGCCGGACGGCGCGTCGGTGGCACGAACCAGCGAAATCACCCAACAGGTCGAACGCATCCTGAAGCAGATGCCCGCGGTCGATCATGTTCTTGCCATCATCGGCTTTTCCCTGCTCGACGGCGCATCCGAACCGAACAGCGCGCTGGTGGTCACGCGCCTGAAGCCGTTTGCCGATCGCAAGGCAGCAACAGATTCTGCGCGAGCGCTGATCGGCCAAACCTTCGCCGCTGGCGCGCAGATCCGCCAAGGCAATGTCCTGCCGTTCAATCTGCCGCCGATCATCGGGCTCTCCACCGGCGGCGGGTTCGAATACCAACTCCAAGCATTGGAAGGACAGAACCCGGCCGAAATCTCCAGTGTCACGGGTGCGCTGATCGGCGCCGCCAACGCCGACCCACGGCTCTCGCGCGTCTTTTCGACCTTCACTGCAACCAATCCGTCGATCTATCTCGATATCGACCGCCGCAAGTCTCAGGCGCTCGGAGTGACAATCAGCGACATCTTCACGGCCCTACAAGCGACGCTCGGCGGCATCTACGTCAACAACTTCAATCGGTTTGGCCGCACCTGGCAGGTCAACGTTCAGGGCGAAGCGCTCGATCGCGCCGATATTTCGGACATCTGGCAAATCTTCGTGCGCAACGCCAACGGCCAAATGGTGCCGATCAGATCGCTCGCCGGGATCAAGATCGTGACCGGACCTCAGGTGATCACCCGCTACAACAATTATCGCTCAGTGACGGTGAACGGTAGCCCGGCGCCCGGTGTCTCATCAGGCACCGCGCTCACAGCGATGGCCGACGTTTCTCATGCCGTACTGCCTGCGGGCTACAGTTTTGAGTGGACCGGTACCGCCTATCAGGAGCAACAGGCCGCTGGCCAGACCGGCATTGTGCTCACGCTTGCCGTGCTGTTCGCGTATTTGTTCCTGGTCGCGCTCTATGAGAGCACGATTATCCCGATCCCGGTCCTGTTGTCGGTCCTGGTCGGCGTGCTCGGCTCCTATGTCGGCATCAAGGTCGCTGGCGTCAATCTCGATCTGTACGGTCAGATCGGACTCGTGGTGCTGATCGCACTCGCCGCCAAAAACGGCATCCTGATCGTCGAGTTTGCGAAGGAGCAGCGTGAGGCGGGCGTGGCGCTCGAGCAAGCCGCGATCCAGGGCGCATATATGCGTTTCCGCGCAGTGATGATGACTTCCGTTGCCTTCATCCTTGGTCTCCTGCCGCTTGTGATTGCGACCGGCGCCGCCGAGCTCAGCCGCAGGGCCGTCGGCACAGCCGTGTTCGCAGGCATGCTTGCAGCGAGCTCTGTTGGGATCTTCCTGGTGCCGATGCTCTACGTGACGTTCCAGCGCCTGCGCGAGCGCGTGAAGACGGGCGCCCTTGGCCATTGACATGCCGCAGCAAACTCCAGAAGCGCGGATCCCCATGCAGCTGGTACCGGGCTCCTCATCCTGGCTACTTCAAGGGCACGGTTCTGTTCGCATCCAGCATCATTCAGTCCATGGCACGCATCCAAATCCATCCGGAGATCGCGCAAGCAAAGGAAGACGATAATGAACGTGCGAACCCGTGATGGTTTCCTTGCACTCCTAGGATGCCGGTGCTGCTGGCACTGCCGACGGGATGTGTTATCGATTTTGAAGGCACAAAAAGGATTCCGGTCGCGTTGGATCCAAGCGAGTTCCGAAAGGGCTCGACCTCGTGAGAGAAACCGGTGTACCGCCGCCTGCTGCCACTTGGGGCTGCGGCTACGCGGTGCCCGCGCAGCTGTCCTCGATTGTGGTATCCGCGGCGTCGCGCGGCCGGCAACCAATGTAGTTGGCGTTGGAATGCAATCGTCCGCGGTAAGGTTTACCGGTCCGACAAGCTCTGGAGCATGCGATGCGCAACAGAGATCGGTGTAAGCCACACGACGAGGCTGTGCGCACCAAAAGAGACCGGAAGATAAAGCCAACAAAACGTGACGTGCCCACCTCGACTAGTCTCGTGCAAGTCGCACTCGCGATGGTACTGGGGGTTGCGCCAATGCTCAGAATGGCTGTGACGCATCCCGCCTCCGCACTCTGAGGCTGCTCGTCAGCGCTCGCCTACGCGCCGGTATTTCGATGTCTGCGGTTGCGTCAACGTGCGAGGCTCGTCAGGAGAGGCCCACATAGCTTTTAATGAGATATTTCTTGATCTCCCGGTGCACACATCGTGCACACGTGGCCTTCTAACCGCTTGTAAAGCTTGAACTCTCGATCCAATCCATCATGGCGAAGTTTGAGCTAGTCCATCCAGTGATCGCTATCGAAATCTAAGTTCGTATATCCCATCGACCACTTTGCGCCAGAAGCAGCCATTCGAGAATGGAAGGGCTTCAACGGGTATCAGGTGGTATCCCTTTTCTGCACCTTAGCTTGGTTTGCCGAAGTTGGTGTCCGTTGACTTAGCCTAACCTGGGCTTGCCCATGCCTTGGTCGATAATGCTCTCGATAGGAATGGGGAGGCTGCGAACTCGTTTGCCAATCGCGTGATAAACCGCGTTCGCGATGGCAGCCTCGCCGCGCTTTGTCGGTGCCTAGGCCTGATAGGCGGCGAGGTCTTTCCTCAGGCCCACCACAATAGTGGGGGATACATGGTAGCGGGAGACCGCTACCGCTTTTCCTCACATGGCGCAAATCTGCGATATTTCCTCCGATCTTCCGCTTAAACGGTAGGTCAAATCGGCGTAGGTCCTCGCCCACCAGGGAAGCCATCCTTCATGAAGACGGCGGAACGTCGGATAAACCCCAAATGCAGAGCTGCCTAGCCGACGTGCCGGAGGGATGATGCGCGAACTAGGCGCCTTCAATATCCGCTTCGTCAAAAGTGCCAATTCTCATCCGCAAATTTCCGGTCTGTCCCTATCAGCCGACATTTGGCAGCGTGGGATCAAGGCAGCCACGGGCCAGGAGGAGACATGGCTCTGGCACATTGGCCTGGCCAGATAACGGGCAACGCCTGAGACATTCGTTTCAACTCAGATGGCAGCACCGGCCAGCAAAAAAGCGCCGCCAAGCGCGACCATCACAAGTCCAGGCCAGTTCGATTTGATGCCGAAGCCGCTACCCGGTCTTTCAGGCTCCAGCGTATCACGCCCGGAGCGAAGCCGCCTTCCACCGCTGAGTCGGCCTCGCCAAATGGGCTGAAACGCCATTTGGAGCACGCCGCCGAAAACAAGGAGCACACCAAGCCATATGAGGGTCATGCTCGCCTCCTCTACCCGCGAACGCCGAGAGTGTGCGCCGAGAACCCGTGGTCCATTCAGCGCCTGTCCGCTGCTCTCTCGGAATTAGACCGACCTTGAAAGCCGCCGGACGCACGAGCGCGCCGGCACGCAGGCTGGGGATCACGCTCTCCGAAGCTCAGGCTACGTATAAGGACCCTGCTTAGTCTTCATCCGGCTCGCGCACGACCGGCGGTTCGTCGGTTTTGTCTTCCTCTTCCTCTTCCTCTTCCTCTTCCTCTTCCTCTTCCTCTTCCTCTTCGTCGTCTTCCTCTTCGTCATCATCAGGATCTTGGGGCGGCATCGTGTTGCCCATGATCGCGAAGGCACGCCGGTCGATCGCACGAATTAACTTGGGGAGTAGGGTCATGTTGTTACTCCTCAGATGTGACCCTGGAGCACTTTACCCCTTTTTTGGCGGGGCAGACACGGAGTTGGCGGCCGGCGCGGACGAGGTCCGGTTATCCCTGTCAGCCAAGCCAGAGGTAAGTGTCGAGTTTCTCAGATTCGGGCCAATAAGGGACCTCACGCCGATCGCTGCTTGAGATCGGTTTCATCTGGAGTCCGCTTCATTCTGTCACTCCGTCTTCGTCTTCGGACGTTCAATAAGTTGGTAACTGGGAACGTGGGTGCTTTCCTGCCACGATTCCAGAGCAGCTCCGCAGATTGCGCAGACCGCGTCACCTGTATGCGGTACCAGGAACTTCTCTTCGGTGCGTCTGTACTCAGCACCGCAAGTGCATTGCACAATTGTCACCATGCCGATGATATGTGCTTCGGATCGCGGAATTTCCAGTCCAAGCAACTTTCGTTGTTCTCTCGCGAGTCGGCCGTCACTTTGTTGCCGCCGGTCGAGTCGGTGAACGGAGGGAAGTCCGCTAATGGGATGGTCCGGCCGTGCTCCTGCCCCGCCAGCGATAAGCTGGCCAGGGGCTCCAAAGACAAGGAGCATGGCATCGATCTCGCGCGAAATCGCCCCGGTGAGCTCGACATGCTCGCGCTCGCGAAGAACATCCCTCGCCTGCTGAAGGCGCTGCTCGGTCTCGGTCTGCACGACCCGGGCGATCACCTGATCGCGGCGCACCTCGTCGCCGATGCCCACGTCGAGCGAGGGCAGTTTTCCGCTGCCGCGGACACGGCATCGACCAGGCGACCACCGCTGCTCAACAAAATGCCGTCAGCGTAATGGCAAGATGCTGCCATGTCCCTGCACATCGGATCGTGCACTTGCCCGGCGCCACGCATTTCTATCCCCGAACGTCGCCCGTTACGCAAGAAGATGGAAGCACCACGGATCTTGAAAGCGCGATCGCGCTATTCCTGAGCGAAACGCTGACCGAGAAGTAGTCGTCATCCTAATATCAGGGACGCGATCACGCCCTACGTGAAAAGCTCTACCACGGTTTCCCCAAATGCCGAGCCGTCGCTGAGGCAATGGAATCGAGGGCCACATTCTTTGGACTCCACCGCTTTTCGGCTCCACATTCTTCGGTAGGGCCGGTTTCAAGCACTCGATACGAGGGGCCGGACAGCACAACCACGGACCCGCAACCATCTCAAATCGCTAGGTGGCCTGAACGGGCGGATCGGTCGGCCGATCCGTCGGCAATACGAGAACCGAACCGCCAGCGACGACATTGTTTGTGGATATGGGCGGAAGGTCGGCATCGTCCTGCGAACCCGGCGTCCCGAACGCAGTGAACATCTCCTAAGTTATTGATTTTTATTGAGATGACAGGCGTTTCCGTCCCGCTTTGTTCACGGTCCCTTCACCCAATTCGTTGCGATTTCGTTGCGGAGTTCTGAGAGAACGGCAGCCACTGTTGCTTGACGGGTCTCTTGGAGGCTTTCCCAAGCACCAGCGGGAAGAGATGGCCAACACCGCCCGCCTCAGTGTCGCGGTTGCGAGTCGGTGGTCCGCTATGAACCGGGCCGCCGACTTGCGTCCTCTCCTTCAATCTTCAGCGTGAAGTTCTCTGCCCATCGAACCGACACCGCCTATCCATGTGCCGACGATTTCAAAGTTCGGATTGAAGGCGACAAGGTCCGCGCGGTGTCCGGGCGCGATCCGTCCAAGCGCGGACTCAAGGCCCAGAAATGCCGCGGGCGTCCGAGAGGCCATGATGAGAGCATCGACAAGGGAGATTTCGAGCAGCTCAACAGCGTTGCGCACCGCCTCGATCATGGTGAGGTGAGCGCCAGCGAGTGTGCCATCGGGGCCCGTCAGGCGATTTTCGTGCAATGTGACCTGCCTTCCTTGCAGCATGAATTGCCGGTCGTCGGTGCCCGCCAATGGCATGGCATCGGTGACAAGCATCAATCGATCACGTCCCTTGCAGCGGAACGCAACGCGCAAACCGGCGCGATCAACGTGGATGCCGTCGCAGATGATCCCTGCAAACAGCCGGTCATCCCAAAGCGCGGCGCCCACCAGGCCCGGCTCCCGGGCGCTCAACTGCGACATGGCATTGAACAGATGAGTCACGCCCAAGACACCGCGATCGACCGCCTGCCCGATTTCGGCTGCGGTGGCGTCGCTGTGGCCGGCCGCGATACGCAATCCAGCGCCGATCAATTCATCGATCATGGACTCGGGCACACATTCCGGAGCCAAGGTCACCATGGAGCGGCCGCACCCCCCAAAACTTTTGATTGCCGCGAGATCGCGCCGATCGGGCACGCGTATCTCGGCTTCCGGATGAATGCCCTTGCGAGACCTGTTGAGGGCCGGTCCTTCCAGATGAAAGCCGAGAACGCCGGGAATCTTCAGGCAAGCCTGGCCGACCGCAGCCAATCGCTCGATGACCTCGCTGCGATCGGTGATGAGGGTCGGCAAGCAGCCGGTGGTCCCCGCCTTGCGGTGCGCCTCAACGATGCGTCGGACGCCAGCCTCCGTCGGCTGGTCGTTGAGAAGAACGCCGCCGCCTCCGTTGACCTGAATGTCGATGAATCCGGGTGCAAGGATCGCGTCTGCGGGAAGATGGATTGAGGCGCGCGCCTCCGCCTCGCCGAAGGTGATGTTTTCAATCCGCCCCTGCGAGATTCTGACCGACCCTGGCCCGCGCATGTCGGCACCATCAAAGATGTGCTGCGCGGAAATCGTGGGAGCGGAATAACCAGCGTTGCCCATCTGTATTGATCCGAGAATGGCAGTCACGGGCTCGTGAGGCGACTCCCGTGGAAGGCCCTCAAATGTACACCAGGCAGCTTCGGCGGGACCCGGAGCGAAACCTTGGCGTTAACTTTCCATGGGAACAAAAGGTACCACGTATCTCGGCATTGACGGCGGTGGAACTCGCTGCCGCGCCCGGATCGAGGACGAAAATGGCACGCTGCTCGGTGCAGCGAGCTCGGGGCCAGCCACGACGCGGATTGGCTTTGACAATGCTTGGCGGTCCATCATGGAAGCCACTGAAGCGGCCGCCGCACAGGCCGGACTGACGCGCGAGGATTTCGCGCGGATGCACGCCGGAATTGGCCTTGCCGGTCTTGGCCGCCGGGGCGCGGAAGCAGCGTTCAACAAGATGGCGCATCCCTTTGCGTCCCTGATCTTCATCAGCGACGGCTTGGCGGCCTGCCTTGGCGCCCATAGCGGCGCGGATGGCGCCATCGTGGTAGCCGGCACAGGCTCCGTGGGTGTCGGTCTGATCGACGGCCGCGAAGTCCGTCTCGCCGGTTACGGCTTTCCCGTGTCGGACGAAGGCAGCGGTGCCGACATCGGCCTGCAGGTTGTTCGACTGGCGCTGCGGGCCGCGGATCGCCGCGGCGAGCTGACCCCATTGCTTTCAGAGGTGCTGGGCGCCTTCGATCATGATCCTTATCAGGCGGTGGCCTGGTCTGAAGAAGCCAGGGCCACGGACTACGCAGCGTTCGCGCCGATCGTGATGCGGCACGCCAATCAGGGCGATCCGGTCGGCCGTCGCATTGTCGAACGCGCGGCCGATACCATTGGCGATCTGCTTGATCTTTTCCTGGCGAGAGGAATTGACCGGCTCTCGTTGGTAGGCGGGCTCGCGGATGCCATTACGCCGTGGCTGACGCCAGACCTGCGCGCGCGCCTGAGGTGTCCTGATGCCGACGCGGCGGCCGGCGCATTACTGGTGGCGCGAGGGCGGCTTGAGTTGGCCAGCAAAGACCTGCCCAAGAGAGAAGCTGACCAGGAGCAGGCTTCAAAGTTCCGCGTTTAATGGAGCATGGATCAACAATATGGCCACCGAACAAGTCGACCCCCGCTTTGCCGATCTCGATGCATGGCAGCTCGCGTCGGCGATGGAAGCGATGTGGGAGGGCCAGCTTGCGGCAGTCGCGGCGATCGGCCATGCCCTTCCCGCGATTACTGCGGCGACCGAGGCGGCCAAAGCGGCGCTGGGTGATCATGGACGCATTGTATATGTCGGCGCCGGCACCTCGGCCCGCGTGGCGGTCCAGGACGGCGCCGAGTTGATGCCGACCTTCGCATGGCCCAGCCAGCGCGTTCACTTCATCGTCGCCGGCGGAGACAGCGCGTTCGTCACCAGCATCGAAGGTGCTGAGGACGATATCGATGACGCGGTCACACAGATCAATGCCGCGCGGCTCACGCCGCACGACATTGTGATCGCCGTTGCCGCCAGCGGAACAACGCCATTCACGGTCGCGGCGCTGCAGCAGGCAGGCTCTTTTAGTACAGTGACGATCGGCGTTGCCAACAATCCCGGCACCGTACTGCTGGCCTCGGCAAAGTTTCCGGTGCTGATTGAGACCGGCCGCGAACTGATCGCCGGCTCCACGCGGATGAAGGCGGGCACCGCGCAAAAGGTCGTGCTGAACCTGATCTCCTCAGGAATCATGCTGCGCCTTGGCCGGGTGTACCGCGGCATGATGGTGAACATGCAGCCGACCAATGCCAAGCTGAAGCGGCGCGCCGAGGCCATGGTGGCGCAAATCGCGCGCTGTGATCCGTCGCACGCAGCACACTGGCTTGAGCAGGCCGAGGGAGACATCAAGACGGCAGGCCTGCTGGCGTTGGGTGTCGACAGCGTCGATGCCGAGACTATCCTGAAAAACTGTGACGGCAATCTTCGGCGCGTGTTTGCCGAGCTCGCCGGGGATCGTGACTCGCATCCTGACCGGCATCCCAAGGAAGCGGCGCGGAAGCAAGGCGGAGCGCGCGAGCCGTGACGACATCCGCGATGGCGAGCGAAATCGGAGAAAGCGCGGATGTTGTTGCCAATATTGTTCGTAACCGCCCCTCAACGCGCGACATCGCACAGCGAATTGGGATTGGCTCTGCGCCCCTGTGCGTCGTATGCGGTCGGGGAAGCTCCGGGCATGCCGGGGTTTACTTGAGATACCTTGTCGAGACGCGGCTCCGCCTTCCCGTTTCAGCCAGCGCTCCTTCGGTGATCACGGCATTTCGTACACCCTTGATGCTGCGCCATGCGCTGTTCATCGTGATCTCGCAATCCGGGCGCAGCCCCGATCTTGTCGCGGCGACCAGATCGGCGCGCGCCGCGGGCGCCCGCACCATCGCCATCCTCAATGCGACGTCGTCGCCGGTGGCTGACGAAGCGGAATTCGTGGTTCCGATCGAGGCCGGCCAGGAGCACTCCGTAGCGGCGACCAAGACCGTGATCGGCTCGATGGCCGCCGCCGCCCAACTTGTTGCCGAGCTGGCGGGAGATCATGCGCTGCGGTCAGCCATCGACAGGCTGCCCGAGCGCCTGCACCGCGCGTTGGCACTCGACTGGTCCGGGATTGCCGATGGTCTCGCCAAGGCGTCAGCTGTTTTTGTGGCGGCGCGGGGCCTGGGCCTCGGCTCGGCGCGGGAGATCGCTCTCAAATTGTCGGAAATCCTGCGCCTGCCTTCCATTGGTCTGAGCGCCGCCGAGCTGCAGCATGGGCCGCGCGCTGCGTTATCGTCGCGCACGCCGGTTATCATGATGCGCCTGATGGATGAAACGGCGGCCATGGTGGACGCGCTGGCAGACGAATTGCGCGGGCAAAACATCGCGCTTCATTTATGCGGCGGACCGCGTGGCTCGCTGCCCTGGTTGGCCGCGGATGATCCCGCCACCGACCCGATCACCATGCTGGTTCCGGCCTATCGGATGATCGAGCAGACGGCGCGGGCCTGCGGGTTTGACCCGGATCGTCCACCTCGCCTGAGCAAGATTACCGAGACGTTCTGACGGCTGACCAATCAGTAGCGGGCCACCGAAAGCACTTCGCACAACTCGGGCCGGGTGGTGGGCTGACTCCCAAGACAAGGCGCCGCCAGCTTGCGTAATGCGCGTTTACGCACTCGCGGCCCGACGCGTCCTTATCCGGTAAGACGCGCCGGGCCTAACCATTCCCTGCTTTCCCCGTAAGGTTTGGCTGAGCCAGCATAGAGCGATTCTACAAGCGACTTATACGTCTACGTCTCTGTGCAGCCGCTCCTCTTGGTTCGGAGCAAAATTCCCATGTCTCGGGCCACACGTTTGACTGACGCAATATGCCTTCCAAGCTCGGTTGCGATTTTCGTGCGTCGGCGTGCGCCTGGTCTGTGCGGCATGCGGCGCCGCAGGATCTGTGCATATCTCCCAAACTGGCATGACAGTCGAGGGCAAGTCAGGCCAAGCATGGGGGCTTGAGGTTTTGATTCCAGCGATGAAGCACGTCACCGAGCGCCGTTTTGCCAGTCCGGAAGCCGCCGCGCGTCAGCTCGTTCAGCTGGCTTCAGGCATCGAGGCGGTATATCTAGAAGATAAACTACCCCTTCCTCTACACGCTCAAGGCAAGCGGCGCAGAGTTCGGCGCCGGCATCAGGTGCGCTGTCGAGAAGGGCTGGCTGGAGCTGCATGAGAGCGGCACCTATGTGCGGCTCCTGACAACTGTAGGAACCTAGCATCACTGCCCCGCTTGCGGTCTTGCTGGCTCCTCTCTTTCGAGCTGGCGGAGCGGCCCTCGGCATCAACCCTCAGGCCCTCAAGCCGGGGGGCGTCTCTCGTTCGATGGAGGAGAGTCCTCATGCTCCGGACAGTTCCGCCAGCTTCCGCTGAATTGCCAAAAAGTCCCGATGCCTTCCGACCGTCACCTTTCATATGCCAAATGACATAGGCAACGGCTAAATCGAACTGGCGCCAACGCAATGCTGCAAAAAAGCCGGCCCCAGACGATGATTCCTGAGGCCAGAAGTTCTACGCGTCCGCTCCGAGACATCGCCCGGAGCTGGAGGCGAACGCACCCAGATTGCCAGTTGTTCCCGATCCTCATGGACTTGAGAGCCGGCGCACTGATGCATGTTAAGCCTTCTGCCGATTGTGAAATTGCATCATATTGCGAGCCAGAGATGCTGCGGTACGATCATAGCACCGGGGCTGGCTGCATATTTCACCTAGTCGTTATTTTTGACCGCGCGGGCCGCAGCAGCAGTCCCCCTGCTGCGGCCTTCGTGTTCACGGCTGTTAGTACCAACGAGTTCGGCGTCCTGTGCCATGGAGAAGATATTGTGTCCAAAGAGAACAATTGCCTGATCGTTCGAGCTGCGGGAAGACAACTCGACCTGTTACGCGGCGAAGCCTCCCGCATCGCGAAAGGCAGTAACGTCGATTGGTGGATCGATCAGGCAGAGGTCGGCACTCGCTTCTGCTTCGAGGATACAAAAGCAAAAGAGTCATTCGCTCTCGCTTGTGACAACCTCGGTATTCCCTGCCAAGACGGCTAGTCCGCAGTTGAGCTGTAAGCTGGCGGCAGGGCCGCACAACCATCATAGCAGTCCAGCGCTATCCGGCTCCGTGCCTGGAGGTCCGCACCTGATCCCAAGCACGCGAACCGAGCCCGTCGGCGCCGCCGCCGAGAGCGGACTCATGAAGCGGCGCACTGGCCAAGATGAGGGTCAAGCTGTTCCACTGAACTCGTTCGTATCCACGCTGAGGCCGCGCAGTGAGATCAAATTGCGCTGTGTACAGCGCGCCTAAATGGCGCGCGAGATCAGAACCAGCTGCGGTTATTTTGGAAGCACGCCTGTTTGGTGCGGTCCCAGATGAAATCCCCGCCGCCGCAGGGTGGACGGGGGCGAGAGGTCGCCGGGCATTCGTTCCGAACCTTGGCTCCCGTGCCCCAGCCGTCAACGACACATGCGCCACCGCTTGTCCTATGACAGCCCTCGCCACAGCCACCCCCTGCGTACGCCGCACTAGCAGCAGCGAGAACCGTGGTCGCGAGGAGCATTCCTCGTAAGATTTTTGTCACTGCCAGACTCCTGAAACCGAATGATCCCGAGCGAGAAGAACAAGATAATAGCTCCTGCCGTGCCGCTTAGCTACGATCAGCGCGGCGCGAAGTCCCCGGCTCCGCACGAAACGCTCGATGGCTGCGCTCCCCAGTTCGAACCTGTTGATCCAGCATTCTACAACCTGTGGAAAAGGCGGTTAGGTCAGCGCAGCTGCAGTTTTCGAATCCTCCATCTGTGTCCGTACTGGAGGGACGTTCTGTTTCGGGTGCGCGTGTGAGCCACTTCTTCTCAGTCCTGCTATTGCTAACCAACTTGATGCTAACGCTATGTTTCGGCGTGGCAGCGTGGCGCGTTTCCGATGACGGCGGCGCTGGTAAGGCCGTAGGAATGGCGTATGGCTGGATGCAAATCTCGGCGAACTGACATGTCCGCGTACCCCTCGCATTTTGATCTCGCGCGCTGCTGAGCGCAGGCGCGCCGCGGCGCTGCTGCGCTCTCAAGGGGAAGGCGGTCCTGGAGCATCTGACGTCTAGAGTGGTCACGAGCGGCCTTCGGTGTCCTGGCTGCTTACTTCCGCTTGAGCTCCGGGGACGGACATCATCGGCGCCGGTCAGGATGTCCGAGATGGGCCAGAAGCGGACATCAACAGGAAGATGCCAAAGTCATGGCAGCTCGTCGTCGGTCAATCAATCCAGCCAATGATGCCAAGAAACCAACCACCAAAGAAAGAGGTGATAAGCAGGATAAGCATGAGGAGATAGTCCGTTTCGAAGGGACCGGATTCTTGCCAGCCTTGAAAATGATGAAGTCCGAGCAGCCCCAGTGTAAAAATTCCTGCACACATGACGGGCCACATCGCCGCACGCCGCGGCTGACGGTCCAGCCGTCCCTGAAGGTTTCGTGGTAGAGATCCAGCTCGACGGTACGCCACTGCGGCGCTCAAGACGACCACGATCAGACAGGCAGTGAGGAAGTACATGGCCACAATCCTTTGGCGCCCTAGTTTGTACTGGCTAGGACCTAGAGAAGGGCTTGCCGAGCAGATCGAAGTTTACCGACTGCGATATTGGTTCCCTAACTGGACGCGATGACCACGAAGTCAGCTACGGGTCAAAATGCGAAGAACTCAACCTGAGCAAAGCTTGTCTGCGCTTCCTCAATAAGCGGACGCTCGACACGCGTCACGTTACTTCGCCGATGGGCCAATACCAGAAATCATTCCGAACGGTGTTTGCTGATCCAAACCGGGTTACCGCGCGGGCACGTTTGGGCGCTACGTCTCCAATCGTCTGAAAGCCGACGCAGGTTCGGACTTATCGGCTTGAGAATGGCCAACCTCATTAACGAGGAAGTCATCATGATCGATGTCCAAGAATCAATGAGAACGTCTCGAAGCACGTCCGTGGAACAAGGGAAAGATCGGCGGCGTAAATCCCCGCTTCGCCCAAAGTTGCGTGTCCTCTCCTTTCGTTCAAGCCGAGATGGGGCTGACTTCGTGATCAATCCGGAAGCCATAGCATTGCAACGTTAACGCCGCGCGAGCGGTAGGTTCTTTGACCTTGTCATTTGCGGTAAAAATCGACAAGGAGATCGCCGGCTTTAGGCGCAACAGAGCGCACGATGACGTGCACACCGCCACTACCACAGCACT
>NZ_JBVVPQ010000044.1:0-62379 GCF_055811695.1 Bradyrhizobium sp. MI1.3
TCAAAACCCTGATCGGGCTGGCCCAGCGTGCGCGGAATATCGGCAGCCGTCATGGCGATGCGCAGCACGGTTTCGGCACTGGCGACGCGCGGCCACGCAGCCGCGCTACTGAGCGCCAGCAACGCGATCAGCGCCGCGCGGGTCTTGTTTTTGTTGATCAGCATTGCCTCAATCCTTTTCCGGCTTCGATGACTAATTTTGATGCAATCGTATGCAATGCCTATGCCAATGGGGAAACTTATTCTGCAAATTGCCCCTGCGACGACAAGTCCTTGTGATGACACGTCGGCGAAAGCACCTCGCTGCCTATTCTGGCATCAAGATTGCAGGTTTGGCTCCAATTCTCCCTTGAAGTCTTCCTTGGAGCTTTGGCCATGCGTATCCGACTATCGACCTGTTTCGCCGTGCTTGCGCTGGCGTTGTCCGCGATTCCGGCGGGCGCCGAAACGGTGCTGCGCTACGGCATTTCGATGGCGGACATCCCGCTGACCACCGGCCAGCCCGATCGCGGCGCCGGCGCCTATCAGTTCACGGCCTACACCATCTACGATCCGCTCGTGGCGTGGGAGATGGACGTCGCCGATCGACCCGGCAAACTGGTGCCGGGGCTCGCCACCGAATGGAAGATCGACGATACCGACAAGACCAAATGGCGCTTCACCTTGCGCAAGGGCGTGAAGTTTCACGACGGCAGCGAGTTCACCGCCGACGCCGTGATCTGGAATCTGGACAAGGTGCTCAACGACAAGGCGCCACAATTCGACAAGCGCCAGAGCGCCCAGGTCAAGACCCGCCTGCCCTCGGTCGCGAGCTACGCCAAGATCGACGACTCCACGGTGGAGATCACCACCAAGACGGTCGATTCCTTCTTTCCCTATCAGATGCTGTGGTTCCTGGTGTCGAGCCCGACGCAATACGAGAAGCTCGGCAAGGACTGGGACAAGTTCGCGAGCCAGCCTTCGGGGACCGGCCCGTTCAAATTGACCAAACTGGTGCCGCGCGAGCTCGCCGAGCTCACGAAGAATCCGGATTATTGGAACAAGAAGCGTATTCCCAAGGTCGACAAGATGGTGCTGCTGCCGATGCCGGAGGCGAACGCGCGCACCGCGGCGCTGCTTTCCGGGCAGGTTGATTGGGTCGAGGCGCCGGCGCCGGACGCTTTGCCTGAACTGAAGCAGCGCGGCTTCAAGCTCTACGCCAACGAGCAGCCGCATGTCTGGCCCTGGCAGTTCTCGCGCGTCGAGGGCTCGCCCTGGAACGACATCCGCGTCCGCAAGGCCGCGAACCTCTGCGTCGATCGCGAAGGCCTCAAGGACGGCCTGCTCGCGGGGCTGATGGTGCCCGCGACCGGCACCTTTGAGCCCGGCCATCCTTGGCGCGGCAAGCCGACCTTCGAGATCAAATACGACAAGGTGGCTGCGCAGAAGCTGATGCAGGAGGCCGGATTCGGCCCGAACAAGAAGCTGACGGTGAAGACCCAGACTTCGGCGTCCGGCTCGGGCCAGATGCAGCCGCTGCCGATGAACGAATATCTCCAGCAGGCGCTCGCCGAATGTTATTTCGACGTGCAGCTCGACGTCATCGAGTGGAATACGCTGTTCACCAATTGGCGCCGCGGCGCCAAGGATCCCAGCGCCAACGGCTCGAACGCGACCAACGTCACCTACGCGGCGATGGATCCGTTCTTCGCGCTGGTGCGCTTCCTGCAATCGGGCATGGCTCCGCCGGTCTCGAACAATTGGGGTTTCATCAACAATCCCAATTTCGACGAGCTGGTGAAGAAGGCGCGGCAAACCTTCGATCCCGCCGCGCGTGACGCGGCGCTCGCCGAACTGCACGCGGCCTCCGTCGATGACGCAGCCTTCCTCTACGTCGCCCACGACGTTGGCCCCCGTGCCATCAGCCCGAAGGTGACAGGCATCGTGCAGCCAAAGAGCTGGTTCATCGACTTCTCGCTGGTGTCGATGCAGTAATTCTCTCAGCTTGCTCAGTGCACCCTCTCCCCTTGTGGGAGAGGGTGGCTTCGCAAAGCGAAGCCGGGTGAGGGGTCTCTCTCCGCGAGTGACCATCTCTCATTAGGAATAGCTGTACTCGCGGAAACAACCCCTCATCCGGCGCTCCGCGCCACCTTCTCCCGCAAGGGGAGAAGGAAGAAAGAACTGCAGTGCTCGCCTATATCGCCAGACGCATCGTCTACGTCGTCCCGATCGTCATCAGCGTCGCGCTGGTGTGTTTTCTGCTCGTGCACATCACGCCGGGCGATCCGCTGGTGGCCGTGCTGCCGGCTGACGCCTCGCAGGAGCTCGCCGCGCAGCTCCGCACCGCCTATGGTTTCGACCGCCCGCTGCCGGTGCAGTTCGGGCTTTGGCTGCTCCGCGCACTTCATGGCGATCTCGGCAATTCCATCGCCACGGGCCGCCCGGTGCTGGCCGAGGTCATGCGCGCGGTCAGCAACACGGTCACGCTGGCGATTGCGGCGGCGATCATCGGCTTCACCATGGGCATCCTGCTCGGCCTGATCGCCGGCTATTTCCGCGAGACCTGGATCGACAAGCTGGCGACATCCTTTGCCATCGCCGGCGTTTCGGTGCCGCATTACTGGCTTGGCATGGTGCTCGTCATCATCTTCTCGGTTCAGCTGAACTGGCTGCCCGCCGTCGGCGCCGGACCCGGCGGCTCGGCCGCCTGGGCCTGGGACTGGGCGCATTTGCAATATCTCGTGCTGCCGGCGATCACGACCTCCGTGATCCCGATGGGCATCGTCACCCGCACGGTGCGCGCGCTGACCGGCGACATCCTCAGCCAGGACTTCGTCGAGGCGCTGCGTGCCAAAGGCCTGCATGAGCGCGGGGTGTTCCGCCACGTCATCAAGAACGCCGCGCCCACCGCGCTCGCCGTGATGGGACTTCAGCTCGGTTACATGCTCGGCGGCTCGATTCTGATCGAGACCGTGTTTTCCTGGCCGGGCTCCGGCTTCCTGCTCAACTCGGCGATCTTCCAGCGCGACCTACCGCTGCTCCAGGGCACGATCCTGATCCTGGCGCTGTTCTTCGTCTTCCTCAATCTGCTGGTCGACATCGCGCAAGCCGCGATCGACCCGCGCATCAAGCGGGGCTAGCGATGACCGAGCTTCCGCTCTCCGTCACCTCCGACGCCGCGCTTCAGTCCGCGCCCGCGACCAAGGCGCGCGGCTATTGGGCGACCGTCGGCCGTCGGATCCGGCGCGACAAGGTCAGCATGGTCTGCGCGCTGGTGCTGCTGCTGATCTTCCTGTCGGCGATCGTTGCGCCATGGCTCGGTCTGGAAGATCCGTACAAGGGCTCGATGATCCGGCGCCTTCGGCACATCGGCACAACAGGCTACCCGCTCGGCACCGACGAGCTCGGTCGCGACATGCTGGCGCGGCTGATCTATGGCGGGCGGCTGTCGCTTCTCATCGGCATTTTGCCGGTGATCCTCGCCTTCTGTATCGGCACCTCGCTCGGCCTCGTCGCCGGCTATGTCGGCGGCAAGCTCAATACCGCGATCATGCGCACGGTCGACGTGTTTTACGCGTTTCCGTCTGTGCTGCTGGCGATCGCAATCTCCGGCGCGCTGGGCGCGGGCATCCTCAATTCCATCGTGTCGTTGACCGTCGTGTTCGTCCCGCAAATCACCCGTGTCGCCGAAAGCGTCACCACCGGCGTGCGCAACATGGACTTCGTCGACGCCGCGCGCGCCTCCGGTGCCGGTCCCTTCACCATCATGCGCGTGCACATTCTCGGCAACGTGCTCGGTTCGATCTTCGTCTATGCCACCAGCCTGATCTCGGTTTCGATGATCCTCGCGGCAGGCCTGTCCTTCCTTGGACTCGGCACTAAGCCGCCGGAGCCGGAATGGGGCCTGATGCTGAACACCTTGCGGACCGCGATCTACGTCAACCCCTGGGTCGCTGCGCTCCCCGGTGCAATGATCTTCGCGGTCTCGATCTGCTTCAACCTGCTCTCGGACGGCCTGCGTAGCGCCATGGACATCAGGAACTAGCCATGAGCGAAACCAACCTCTCTGTCGCAATGCTGGAGCCGATCGAAGACCTCGGCGGCGTCGCCCAGCCGCTGCTCCAGGTCAACGGCCTGACCAAGCATTTTCCGGTGCGAGGCGGCCTGTTCGCCGCAAAGCGCACCGTGCGTGCCGTCGATAATGTCTCCTTCTCTGTCGCCAAGGGCGAGACCGTCGGCATCGTCGGCGAGTCCGGTTGCGGCAAGTCGACCACCGCGCGGCTGCTCATGCATCTGATGCCGCGCGACACCGGCGATATCATTTATGACGGCATGAGCGTCGGGCAGTCGCTCTCCCTGCGAGAGCTGCGTCGCGGCATGCAGATGGTGTTCCAGGATTCCTACGCCTCGCTCAATCCGCGCCTGACCATCGAAGAGTCGATCGCCTTCGGCCCGAAGGTGCACGGTATGGCCGACGGCGCCGCGCGCGCGCTGGCGCGCGAGCTGCTCGGCAAGGTGGGCCTGGTTCCCGCCAACTTCGCCAACCGCTACCCCCACGAGGTCTCCGGCGGCCAGCGCCAGCGCGTCAACATCGCACGCGCGCTGGCGCTCTCGCCGCGGCTGGTAATCCTCGACGAAGCGGTCTCCGCGCTCGACAAATCCATCGAGGCGCAGGTGCTCAATTTGCTTGCCGATCTCAAGAGCGAGTTCGGCCTGACCTATCTCTTCATCAGTCACGACCTCAACGTCGTGCGCTACATCAGCGATCGCGTGCTGGTGATGTATCTCGGCGAAGTGGTCGAACTCGGCCCGGTCGACCAAGTCTGGGACCAGCCGGCGCATCCCTATACGCGCGCACTTCTTGCCGCGATGCCGTCCTCGGATCCGGACCGTCGCACCGAGACGCCGCCGATCACGGGCGATCCGCCCAATCCGATCGATCCGCCCTCGGGCTGCCGCTTCCACACCCGTTGCCCGTTTGCGGAGCCGCTCTGCGCAAATGCGACACCAAAACTCACCGCGCTCGATAGAATGGGCCACGAGGCCGCGTGCTACATGGCGATCCCGGGTTCAGGCCATAGCCGCGCGCCGAAGGAGGAAACTGTATGACGAGACCGACGACAAAAGAGATCAAGGCGACGGCACAGGTCGCCGGTGTTCCCGTTGACGACGAGATCGCGACGCGCATCTCCAACTCCATCGGACCGGCCTTCGAGGGCTTTGCGGCCATTGCCGGCACGTTGCCGTTCGATCTCGAGCCCGCGCTCTATCCGATCGCGCAGGCTGCCAAGGTCTCGAAATGAGCATCGAGCCCGCATTGATGACGCTCACCGAGGTCGCGCGCGCGATCGCGATGAAGCAGGTGTCCTCGCATGAGGTGACGCGGGCGCTGCTGCATCGCATCGCGCAATGGCAGCCGCACCTCAACGCCTTCATGTCGATCGAGGCAGAGGCGGCGCTGAAGGCCGCCGATGCCACCGACGCCGAACTGGCCAAGGGGGAAGTCCGCGGGCCGTTGCATGGCGTGCCGCTCGCGCACAAGGATATGTATTACGACGCAGGCCACGTCGCGACCTGCGGCTCGCTGATCCGCCGCGATTTCGTTCCGACCGTGACCTCCACCGCCTTGCAGCGGCTGAAGGACGCCGGCCAGGTTCGGCTCGGCACGTTGCATCTCGCCGAATTTGCCTATGGCCCGACCGGCCATAACGCCCATTACGGCCCTGTTCGGAATCCCTGGAACGTGGCGCACATCACCGGCGGCTCGTCCTCGGGTTCGGGCTCGGCGGTCGCGGCGCGACTGACCTATGCCGCGCTCGGCTCCGACACCGGCGGCTCGATCCGCATGCCCGCGCATTTCTGCGGCGTCACGGGATTGAAGACCACCGTCGGCCGGGTCAGCCGCGCCGGTGCGATGCCGCTGTCGCAGTCGCTCGACACGGTCGGCCCGCTCGCCCGCACCGCCGAGGATTGCGCGCTGTTGCTGGCGCTGATGGCCGGCCCTGATCCCGAGGATTCGACTGCGAGCCACGAGCCGCTGTCTGACTATGTCGGCGCGACCAGGGGCTCGCTGAAGGGCCTCAAGGTCGGCGTCCCCTCGTCCTTCTATGTCGACGATCTCGACGGCGAGGTCGCGCGCGTGCTGGACGAAACCATCGCGGTGCTCAAGCGTGAGGGCGCCGACATCGTCACGGTCGAGCTGCCCGATCAGCGGCAATTGTCCGCGGCAAGCCAGCTCGTGCTTGCGGCCGAAGCCGCCGCCTTCCACAAGCGCTGGATGATCGAGCGGCCGCAGGATTACGGCCCGCAGGTGTTGATGCGGCTCCAGAACGGCCTTGCGGTCCCCGCCATCACCTACCTCGAGGCGATGCGCTGGCGCGGGCCGGCACTGGCCGCGCACAACGCTGCGACATCAGGTGTCGACGCGATCATCGCGCCGGCGTCTCCGGTGCCGGCGCCGACGATCGAGGAGAGCGACGTCGGCGGCGGGCCGAACGCGCCGGCGCTGTTGCAGCGGCTGACGCTGTTCACCCGTCCGGTGAATTACCTTGGCCTGCCGTCGCTCACGGTGCCCTCGGGCTTCACCAAAAATGGTCTTCCGATCGGCATGCAGCTGATCGGCCGCTCGTTCGATGAGGCGACGCTGCTCACCATCGGCGCCGCGTTCCAGCGCGCCACCGACTACCACGACAGGCTGCCGAAACTTCCGTCATGACAAAGCTCGTCGAGATCTCAGGCCTGAACATCCGCTTCACCGGCGAGCGCACGGTCTATGCCGTGAACGATCTCAGCCTCTCGCTCGGCGACGGCGAGGTGCTGGGCCTGCTCGGAGAGTCCGGCTCGGGCAAGAGCGTGACCTTGCGTGCACTGATGCGGCTGTTGCCGAAGAAGCGCACGCAGATCACGGGCAAGGTCAACGTCATGGGCCGCGACGTGCTCGCGATGAACGAGGAGCAGCTGTCGTCGTTCCGCGGCCAGACCGTGTCGATGATCTTTCAGGAGCCGGCGCTCGCGCTCGATCCGGTCTACACCATCGGCGCGCAGATCGCCGAAAGCGTGGTGCGTCACGAAGGCAAGTCCTATGCGGAGGGCAGGGCGCGCGCACTCGAAATGCTCGATGTCGTGCGCATTCCTTCCGCAAAACGCCGGCTCGATGCCTATCCGCACGAGATGTCCGGCGGCATGCGTCAGCGCGCGATGATCGCGCTGGCGCTCGCCTGCCGGCCGAAGATCCTGCTCGCGGACGAGCCGACCACGGCGCTCGATGCCACCGTGCAAATCCAGATCCTGCTGCTGCTGCGCGAGCTGCAGCGCGAGTTCGGCATGTCCGTCATCTTCGTCACCCACGACATCGGCGTCGCCATCGAGATCTGCGACCGGGTCGCTGTGATGTATGCCGGCCAGATCGTGGAGCAGGGCACGCTTCGCGACATCGTCCGCTCACCGGTGCATCCCTACGCCAAAGGCCTGCTCGCCTCGACCGTCCACGGGGCCAAGCGGGGACAGCGGCTCGAGACCATCCCCGGCACCCCGCCGTCGCTTGGCGAGAGGCCGCACAACTGCTCCTTTGCGCCCCGCTGCGCCGCTGCCCAGCCGCGCTGCCTGGAGCAATTGCCTGGGAATGTCGACGTCGGGCCGGGCCGGGCAGCACGGTGCGTGCTGGCAGAGCCGGTCACCGCGCTGTCATGATCTTTGGACCGCCAGCGGGGAACGGGGGAACAGCATTCAGACCTCGTTCATCCCGGTTCCGCTTCCATGGAACCGTTCACGGAGAGGGACCTCACTTATGTACATTTCCAATGAAGGCCTGCTTGTTATCCTGTTCGTCGGCCTCGTGGCTGGCTGGTTGGCCGGCAAGGTGGTGCGCGGAACCGGGTTCGGCATCATCGGCGACATCGTGGTCGGCATCGCCGGCGCGCTGGTGGCAAGCTTCCTGTTTCCGAAGCTCGGCATTCACATCGGCACCGGACTGATATCGGAGATCGTCTATTCCGCGATCGGCGCGGTCATCCTGCTGCTAGTGGTGCGGCTGGTCCGCGGCGGCGGCCGATTCTAATGGCGCCCGAGTTCAATTGATCGAACTTTTGACCTCTCCCCGCCTGGGGAGAGGTGACATGTCTGCAAGAAAAAGCCGCAAGATCGTGAGATTCCGGACTTGCGTGCAAGGTCGGTCGAGGGTGATGTGGGCTATAGGGGTCCCGGGTGTTCGACTGCGTTGGGCGATGAGCGCAAACGCGATGTTAATCCGGGTCAATTACTCCTGAATTTGCCTTTGAAATCAGGGGCTTTGGCCCCTACCCGAAAGAGATCAGACTGATGGCAGCCGTTCCCGGCGTCCGCCGCTCAGAGCTCGGTGATGCGCTGCGCGCCTGTCGCACGGCGTTTGTCGGCGTCGGCTTGATGAGCTGCATGATCAACCTGCTCTATCTGACCGGGTCGATCTTCATGCTGGAGGTCTACGACCGGGTGCTGCCGAGCCGCAGCATTCCGACCCTGGTCGGCCTGATCGTCCTCGCCAGTTTCCTCTACATGGCGCAGGGCGTGCTGGACATGATCCGCAACCGGATCCTGGGCCGGGTCGGCACCGCGCTGGACGAAGCCCTGAACAAGCGGGTGTTCGACACCATCGTCCGCCTGCCGCTGCTGGTCGGCAGCCGCAACGAGGGGCTTCAGCCGCTGCGCGATCTCGACAATGTCCGCTCCTTTCTTGGCGGCATGGGCCCGAGCGCGTTCTTCGATCTGCCCTGGCTGCCGCTCTATCTCGCCATCTGCTTCGCCTTCCACGTCATGATCGGCGTCACCGCGCTGGTCGGCGCCGTCATCCTGGTCGGATTGACGCTGGTCACCGAGTTCATGTCCCGCCAGCCGGCGAAAGACGCGATGGGGCTTGCCGCCCAGCGCAACGATCTCGCCCAGGCCAGCCGCCGCAATGCCGAAGTCATGGTGTCGATGGGCATGGCCGGCCGGATGAACGCGCGCTGGAGCGAGGCCAACGAAAAATATCTCGACGGCAACCAGCGTGCGAGCGATGTCGCCGGCGGTCTCGGCGCGGTCGCAAAAGTGCTGCGCATGATGCTGCAATCGGCCGTGCTCGCGGTCGGCGCCTATCTCGTCATCCACCAGGAAGCGACCGCCGGCATCATCATCGCCGGCTCGATCCTGTCGGCCCGTGCGCTCGCGCCGGTCGATCTTGCCATCGCGCACTGGAAATCCTTTGTCGCGGCACGCCAGAGCTGGCACCGCTTGACCCGCCTTCTGGAGCAGATGCCGGCGCAGACGATGCCGACCCAGTTGCAGGCGCCCACCAGCCGCCTCTCGGTCGAAGGCATCGCCATGGTGCCGCCGGGCGACCAGCGCCTCATCGTGCAGGACGTCACCTTTGCGCTCGAAGCCGGCAACGGCCTCGGCGTGATCGGACCGAGCGGCTCCGGCAAGTCGTCGCTGATCCGCGCGCTGGTCGGCGTCTGGCAACCGGTTCGCGGCAAGGTGCGGCTCGACGGCGCGGCGCTCGACCAATGGGCGTCCGACATGCTCGGCCGCCATATCGGCTACCTGCCGCAGGACGTCGAATTGTTCGGCGGCACCATCGCGCAGAACATCAGCCGGTTCGATCCCGAGGCCACCTCCGACGGCATCATCGCCGCCGCCAAGGAGGCCGGCGTGCACGAGATGATCATCAAGATGCGCGAGGGCTACAACACCCAGGTCGGCGAGCAGGGCACGGCGCTCTCCGCGGGCCAGGCGCAGCGCGTGGCGCTGGCGCGCGCTCTCTATGGCAACCCGTTCCTGATCGTGCTCGACGAGCCCAATTCCAATCTCGACACCGAAGGCGACGAAGCGCTGACCCGCGCCATCCGTGCGGCACGCGAGCGCGGCGCCATCGTCATCGTGGTGGCGCACCGTCCGATCGGCGTGGAAGCGGTCGACCAGATCCTGGTGCTGCGCGACGGCCGCATGCAGGCCTTCGGGCCGAAGGAGCAGGTGCTCGCCCAGGTGCTCCAGCCGCGCGTGACACCGCCGGCGCCGATCAAGATCGTCAGCGAAGGCGGAGCCAAGGCATGAGCACGATGGCGCTCGGCGGCGCGAAGCCCGCCGCGAAGCGGACCGTACGGCAGTCGATCCGGTTCCACCTGATGCTCGGGCTTGGGATCGTGCTGGTCCTCCTGGTCGGCCTCGGCGGCTGGGCTTCGACGGTGCAGATTTCCGGCGCGCTGATCGCGCCGGGTCAGATCGTGGTCGAATCCAACGTCAAGAAGGTCCAGCATCCGACCGGCGGCGTCGTCGGCGAGCTGCGCGCGCGCGATGGCGACGTGGTCAAGGCCGGCGACATCGTGGTGCGGCTCGACGACACCGTCACCAAGGCCAACCTCGCCATCGTCACCAAGAATCTCGATGCGGCGCAGGCGCGTGCGGCGCGGCTCCAGGCCGAGCAGCGCGGGATCGACAGGATCGACTACCCGCAAGCGCTGCTCGATCGCAGCAACGATCCCGACGTCAAGGCGCTGCTCTCCGCCGAAACCAAGCTGTTCGACGTCCGCGTCAACGGACGCGCCGGCCAGAAGGCGCAGCTGCGCGAGCGCATCCAGCAGCTCAACGAGGAGATCGAGGGCCTCTCCGCGCAGGAGCGGGCCAAGGACAGGGAAATCTCACTGGTGCAGCAGGAGCTCGTGGGTGTCCGCGATCTCTATGACAAGCATCTGGTGCAGATCTCCCGCCTGACCACGCTCGAACGCGATAGCGCCCGTCTCAACGGCGAGCGTGCGCAATACATCGCCTCGCGCGCGCAGGCCAAGGGCAAGATCACTGAGACCGAGCTGCAGATCATCCAGGTCGACAAGGACATGGTCAGCGAGGTCTCCAAGGATCTGCGCGAGACCAACGACAAGATCGGCGAAATGATCGAGCGCAAGGTCGCCGCCGAGGACCAGCTTCGCCGCGTCGACATCCGCGCGCCGCAGGACGGCATGGTGCTGCAATCGACGGTGCATACCGTTGGTGGCGTCATCACCGCCGGCGACGCCCTCATGCTGATCGTGCCGCAGGCCGACGATCTCCAGGTCGAAGCCAAGGTCAATCCGGTCGATATCGATAAGCTCCAGATCGGCCAGAAGACGCTGCTGCGCCTGTCCGCCTTCAACCAGCGCACCACGCCGGAGCTCAACGGCGTCGTCAGCCGCGTCTCGCCCGACGTCACCACCGACCAGCGCACCGGCCAGAGCTACTACACCATCCGCGTTTCGCTGTCCGCAGAAGAGGTCGCCAAGCTCGGTGACTCCAGGCTGATCCCCGGCATGCCGGCGGAAGCCTTCGTCCAGACCGGCGACCGCACCATGCTGTCCTATCTGATGAAGCCGCTGCACGACCAGTTCATGCGGGCGTTCCGCGAGAAGTGACGCGGGGAAGCGTCGCCTCCTTTCGTCATCGGTAGCGTAGCGAAGCAATCCAGGTTGCCTCCGCGGCGAGATTTCTGGATTGCTTCGCTACGCTCGCAATGACGGGGGGGCTTCTTTCTTGCTTTAGTTTTCTTGCTATAGTTCGATTCAGCCCCAGCAACCCGGCATCGAACAATGCAATCCGTCCAATCCCCACCCTCCGTCGCCACCGAATCCTTTTCCGACGCCGGCCTCGCCGTCGCCCGCCTCGAAGAGATCTACGAGCGCAACACGAAGTTCCTGCGTGATCGGTTCGAAGCTTACGTCAACGGCGAGGCAATCACGACGCGGGTGCGGGCCTTCTATCCCTTCGTCCGTGTCACCACCGCGACGCATGCGCGGCTGGATTCGCGTCTCGCCTACGGCTTCGTCGCCCGGCCCGGTGTGCACGAGACCAGCGTCACGCGTCCGGATCTGTTCCGGACTTATCTGACCGAGCAGATCGGGCTGTTGATCCAGAACCACGGCGTCCCGGTCGAAATCGGCGAGTCCAGCGAACCGATCCCCGTTCACTTCGCCTATCGCCGCGACATCAACATCGAAGCCGCCATCACCACCAGCGAGAACTCGCCCGTGACGCGATCGCTGCGCGATGCCTTCGACGTACCTGATCTGGCCACCATGGACGATGCCATCGCCGACGGCACTTTCGAGCTCCAGCCCGGCGCGCCCGAGCCGCTGTCCTTGTTTCGGGCGGCCCGCGTCGACTACTCGCTGCGCCGGCTCTACCACTACACGGGCACAGATCCAGAGCATTTCCAGAACTTCGTGATCTTCACCAACTACCAGTTCTACGTCGACGCCTTCGCGCAGCTCTGCCAGCAGCGGCTTCAGGCTGGCGAGGCCGGCCTCGATGCCTTCGTCGCTCCCGGCAACGTGATCACGCGCAGCGGCGGCGCGTCGACGGGCGTTGCGCCCGCGCGCGCGCCGCAGATGCCGGCCTTCCATTTGGTCACCCCCGGTTATCGCGGCATCACGCTGATCAACATCGGCACCGGTCCGTCCAACGCGCGTAATGTCACCGACCATGTTGCCGTGCTGCGGCCCCATGCCTGGCTGATGCTCGGCCATTGCGCGGGCCTGCGCAACACGCAGCGGCTCGGCGACTATGTGCTCGCCCACGGCTATGTGCGCGAGGACCATGTGCTTGATCGTGAGTTGCCGCTGTGGGTGCCGATCCCGGCGCTCGCGGAGATGCAGGTCGCGCTCGAGGAGGCGGTCGAGGACGTCACCGGGCTCGAGGGGTTCGAGCTCAAGCGCCTGATGCGTACCGGCACCGTCGCGAGCGTTGACAACCGCAATTGGGAGATCAGCGGTCCCGATGTCATTCGCCGCTTGTCGCAATCGCGCGCGGTTGCGCTCGACATGGAATCGGCCGCGATTGCCGCCAACGGCTACCGCTTTCGCGTCCCCTACGGCACGCTGCTGTGCGTCTCCGACAAGCCTCTGCACGGCGAGATCAAGCTCGCAGGCATGGCCAGCGAATTCTACCGCCGCCGCGTCGGCCAGCATCTCGAGATCGGCTTGAAGGCGCTGGAACGGCTTAAACAGCAGGAATCCGAGCGGTTGCATTCGCGAAAGCTCCGCAGTTTCGCTGAAGTCGCATTTCAGTAGGCCATGGATTGCCTTTGCTGCTGACAAGCAGCGGGATTTTCGGCATTTTCGGCGCGGGGTCGACCGGGACGACTTGATGCCACTCATGCGCGACAGGATCATTGGCCATGATCTCGAACGGCTCGCCTTTCGCTTCACCATGCTGAACGACGGCGAGGTCGTACACTGCCAGATCAGCGACGCCGCGATGGACGAGCTTGCGGGCATGCAGGGCACCGAAAGCAGCGCGCGGCAGGCCCAGTTCCTGTCGCTGCGCGAGACCATCGAGCGCCTCGCCTCAGACCTCTACGACGAGGCGCCGCGGGTCAGGGGTCATGTGGTGCGGATCTTTACGCGACATTTGCAGCGGTAGTGCCGCTCCGGGCTCTGCCGTCATGCTCCGGGGCAGTTCATCGGTTGGTCAAGATCTGGTCTTGCCGGGCTTACCTTCCCGCAACGTGCCCGGCGGGCTGAGGACCGCGTCTCTTGCATCAGCTGTCAAACATGATCACGCTGCGCAGCGTCTTGCCGGCCTTCATGTTGGCAAAGCCTTCGTTGATCTCGGAGAGCTTCAGCTTGGCCGAGATCCAGTCCTCCAGGTGCAGCCGGCCGCGCAGGTAGAAATCCACCAGCCGCGGCATGTCGACGCGAAAATGGTTCGAGCCCATCGATGAGCCCTGGATCCTGCGCTCGCGCAGGAAGTCGAAGCCATGCAGCTCGATCTTCTGGCCGAACGGAATCATGCCGACGATGGTGGCCGTGCCGCCGGAGGCAAGCATGCCGAAGGCCTGCTCCGCGGTCTCCTTGCGGCCGAGCACCTCGAACGAATGATGCACGCCGCCATTGGTGAGATCGCGCACCTGCTTCACGACGTCGCCGTCTGCCGGATTGATGATGTCGGTGGCGCCCAGCTTGGTCGCGAGCTCGAGCTTGGCCGGATTGGTGTCGATGGCAATGATGCGGCCGGCGCCGGCGATCTGCGCGCCGTTGATCGCAGCCATGCCGACACCGCCGCACCCGATTACGGCTACGGTCTCGCCGGCCGTCACCTTCGCCGTGTTCACGACCGCGCCGTAGCCGGTAATGACGCCGCAGCCGATCAGCGCCGCAAGATCGAGCGGCATCTCCTTGCGGATTTTGACGATCGCGTTCTCGTGCACCAGCATCTGCTCGGCGAAGGACGACAGGTTGAGAAACTGATGCAGCTTCTCCGAGCGTGCCCATTGCATTCGATTGGATGCCCCCGGCAGCAATTTCACCGTAGTGTCGGTGCAGAGCACCGTGCGGCCCGTGGTGCAATTGTCACAGGTGCCGCAGAACACCGAAAGACAGGTGACGACATGATCACCGGGCTTCACATAAGTCACGTCGGAGCCGACCTGCTCGACGACACCGGCCGACTCGTGCCCGAGCACCGCAGGCAGCGGATGCGGATACAGGCCTTCCATGAAGTGCAAATCGGAGTGGCAGAGACCAGCGACCGACGTCCGGATCAGGACCTCGCGCGGGCCGGGCTTCGGCAGGCTGACATCCTCGATGACCAGGGGTTTGTTGACTTCATGGAGGACGGCGGCCTTCATCGAGCACTCCCTATCGCTTTTTTGCTTTGAACGCGGGTGGCAGCCTACGCTGCCAGGACCAGTTCGCCAACCTCGCTCATGCTACCGGCGCGATCGCCGAGGAGAAGCGCCGCGATCTTCTGCTGCACGGGATTTTCCGTCAACCGGAACGGATCGCTCGGCGACACCCGGTGATCGATCACCAGCCGCGACAACAACAGCCTTCGCGCATCGCCACGCATGTCGTGAATACGATGTGCCTCCCAGGCGAGCGCGACGGCACTGGCGACATGATAGAGCAGGCTTGTGGCGCGGCGCGCATCGGCCTCGTTGTCGGCCGCGCTGGCGACCTCGCGCGCGAAGCCGACCGCGCGATCGGTGAGAGTGTGCAGCCGGTCGCGCCAGGCCTGCGGCACCGAGGGGCTGTCATCGAGGCGGGCGTGCAGATCGGCTGCGAGCGCGGATTCGGCGCCGTGGCGGCCGACCGCGCGCCTCAGCGCATCGATCGCGACGATGTTGCCGGTGCCTTCCCAAACCGAACCGAGATGCGCGTCCCGCAGCAGCCGAGCGGTCGCGAATTCCTCGATATAGCCGATGCCGCCGCGCATCTCGAGCGCATCGCCACAAACCTTTCGCGCGTCCCGGGTGGCGCGGAATTTCAAGGTCGGCGTCAGGATGCGCAGCAGTGCGGCTGCATCCTGGCTGCCGGCCTCGGCACGGTCGAGCGCGTCCGCGGTGAGAAAGCTCATCGACAACGCTTGCTCGACCGGCAGCATGATCTTCAGTATCTGGCGCCGGCCCAGCGGCAGGTCGATGATGCGGTTGCCGAACACCACACGGTTTTTTGCCACCGTCATCGCGTCATGGTAGGCCCGCCGCATCAGCGCGGTGGATTTGACGCCATTTGACAGCCGCGACGAGTTCACCATCTCGGCCATCTGCACGAAGCCGCGGTCGAGCTTGCCGACCGCGTAGGCGATCGCGCCTTCGAGCTTGATCTCACCCGAGGCCATCGAGCGCGTGCCGAGCTTGTCCTTCAGACGCACGATCCGGTAGTGGTTCTGCGAACCGTCGTCGAGGAAGCGCGGCATCAGGAACAGGCCGACACCGCGCGTGCCGAGGCCGGCGCCTTCGGGGCGCGCCAGCAGCATCACGATTTTTGCGTCGGCGTTCGAGCAGAACCATTTTTCCCCGGTAAGGCGCCAATGGTCGCCTTCCTGCACGGCCGTCGTGGTCAGCGTGCCGACGTCGGAGCCGCCTTCCTTTTCGGTCATGAACTGGCCGCCTTGCGTCAGCTTGCTCATATCGGTCTGGGTCAGGCCATCGAGATATTTCGCCTTCAGCGCCTCGGTGCCGAAATTCGCCAACAGCTTGGCGCAGCCGTCGGTGACGTTGATCGGGCAGCCCATGCCGAATTCGGTCTGGTTGAACAGGAAGGTGAAGGCGTGCTTGGCGACGACGGGATACTTGTCCGGCCAGCCCATGATGCCCTTGCGGATCGAGAGCGCGTGGATGCCGAACTCGCCGAACGCTGCCTTCTCCAGCTCGCGATAGGCCGGGTGGTATTCGATCCACTGCAAATCGCGGCCGAACTTGTCGCGCTGGTGCAGCACCGGCGTGTGCCGGTCGGCGAGCCGCGCGCAATCGTCGAGATGTCCGCCGGCGAGTTCACCAAGGCGATCGAGATGCGGCTCGACGTGGCGGAATAGCGTCTCCGGCAGATGGATGCGCAGGAGATCGGTGAGGGCTTGGTCGGCGCGGTAGAAATTCATGCCGGTAGTGTCGGGAGCCAGCAGTCCGGATGGTGCGGCCGCGACCTGTTTTGCCTGCGCAGGGGCCGGCTTGTGCATGATCGTCCTCTTCGTTTCCGCCTTGCGGTCATTTTGCGCTGATTTGGCGCTTGCCGCTTGAGATGATGTCGATCATGCTCCAGTCGCGAAAGCGGATAAAGCCGCAAATTGTCAGGGAGGCATGATCGCCGCGTCGGAGCAATTCGCTCTGCGGAATTGTGATCCTCCCCGGGTGGTTGTCCGCGCGGACCGTGCATAGATCAGCGGCTTCCCGTCTTCGAGAGATCACGTCATGGAACACCCGAAATACAAGATCGCCCTCATCGTCGGCGCCGGCGAAGGCCTGAGCGCCTCGCTGGCGCGGCTGTTGTCCGCCCAGGGCATCCGCGTCGCACTGGCCGCGCGAAAAATCGAGAAGCTCGGCGCACTCTGCAGCGAGACCGGCGCCAAGGCCTATGCCTGCAACGCCACCGACCCTGATGAGGTCGAACGCCTGTTCGGCCTGGTCGAACGCGAGATCGGTACGCCCGATTTGGTCGTCTACAACGCGAGCGGCCGGGCGCGCGGGCCGTTCGTCGATCTCGTTCCGGCCGACGTGGCGCACGCCATTGCGGTCAGCGCCTATGGCGGCTTCCTGGTGGCGCAGCAGGCGGCCAGGCGCATGCTGCCGAACCAGCACGGCGCGATCCTGTTCACCGGCGCTTCGGCAAGCGTCAAGGGCTATGCGCAGTCCGCGCCATTCGCGATGGGCAAGTTCGCACTGCGCGGGCTGGCGCAGAGCATGGCGCGCGAATTGTCGCCGCAAGGCATCCATGTCGCACATTTCGTGATCGATGGCGGCATCAGAAGCGCAGCGCGCACGGAAGCGCCGGAGAAGCCGGATTCGATGCTTGATCCCGATGCCATCGCGGAGAGCTACTGGAACGTGTTGCAGCAGCCGCGCAGCGCCTGGAGCTGGGAGCTGGAGCTGCGGCCCTGGGTCGAGAAGTTTTGAGGCAAGCTGCCGTAGGGTGGGCAAAGGCGCATAGCGCCGTGCCCACCATCAACCACGAAACAGCAAATGGTGGGCACGCTTCGCTTTGCCCACCCTACAAGGGCGGGAATCATGAGCACGGAAATCACCATCGATACCGGCACCAACGAACTCCTCTGCGCGATCCGCGATCGCGTCGCATTGATCACGCTGAACCGGCCGGAGGCGCGCAACTCGCTGTCGGACGCGCTGACCCCGGCGCTACGCACCATGATCCGCTCCTGCGGCGAGAACCCCGATGTCGGCGCGCTGCTGATCACCGGCGCGGGCGAAGCGTTCTGCGCGGGCGGCAACGTCAAGGGCATGGGCGCGCATCGCGACCCGAAGAAGCTGGAAATGTCCTTTGACGACAAGGTCGCCGATCTCCAGGAGCGGCAGCGCCTGCTCACCGGCGCGCTGGTGTCGGTGCGCAAGCCGACCATCGCCGCGCTGCCGGGGCCGGCGGTCGGCGCGGGGCTCGCCATCGCCATGGCCTGCGACATCCGCATTGCCGCGCAATCGGCCTTCGTGGCTACCGGCTATGCGCGCATTGCGCTCAGCGGCGATTATGGCATCGCGTGGCTGTTGACGCGCCTCGTCGGCACCGCGCGGGCACGCGAGCTGCTGTTCACCGGCGATCGGGTCGATGCTGCCAGATGCGAGGCCATCGGCCTCGTCAACCGCGTGGTGCCCGACGACAAATTGCAGGCAGAGGCCTTTGCGCTGGCAAAATCCCTCGCTGAAGGTCCGCGCCTCGCGCTGCGCTACATGAAGGACAATCTCGACGAGGCCCTGCTGTTCGACTTCGAGACCGCGCGCGACCACGAAGCCGAACGTCTGGTCCGCCTGACCGCGACCGCCGATCACAAGGAGGCGGTGCAGGCCTTCATCGAGAAGCGCAAGGCGGTGTTCACGGGGAAGTAGGGAGCCGTAGCCCGGATGGAGCGAAGCGCAATCCGGGTTTCGGGCTTCAGCTGAAGCGTCCCGGATTTCGCTTCGCTCCATCCGGGCTACGAAGAATAAAAAAAAGCCCGGCGCTGTTTGACCAGAGCCGGGCTCGAGTGGTGTCAGACCGAGGCTGAGGGGCTATCGGCCTGACGGGAAAGGGCAACGAGACGCCAACTCGCGCAGGGAATGTCCTTCGGTGCGACGGAAATCTCCTTGTCGAAGCGCACCAGCTTCCAGTCGTCAGGATGATTGACGAAGGCGAAGTCCGATTTGCGCGCGAGCGAGATCATGGCCGCGTTGGAGCGCAGCGTGTCGCCGAACATGTGGTCGGCGCCAAGCGCGGCCGCGCGGCATTCGAGATTCTTCATCAGCGCGGTGGCGATGCCGTGGCCCTGCCAGCGGTCGGCAACCGACAGACCGAATTCAAGCGTCGCGGTTTCGGCATGCAGTGCGTAGCGCGCTTCGGCGACGATGGTCTCGAAGCCGTCGACCATCATGGTCGCCACCACGGTAAAACGCTCGCGCTCGCCGACCTGGAGGAATTCGTGCAGCAGGCCCTGCGGCAGTTCGCTGATCGCGCCGAAGAAGCGGTTGTAACGGGACCGCGTCGAGAGCGAGCGAAAATAGTGCTGGAGCTCCTCGGTGTCGCGCGGTTCGACGAAGCGAACGCGCAGCGCCTCGCCGTATCGCGTGCGCAGCGTGTCAGAATATTGCTTCAGATCTTCCAGGCGAAGGATGCTCATGACACGCGCACTCAAGGGGACCAAAGGCAAAAGGGACCGCCGGCGCCCCACAGTCAGGCGGCGCCGGCCTGGCGGCCAATCAGGCCCGCCAGAAGGGTTTGTCGGCCTCATAGGCCACATCGCTCCAGGACAGCCCGACGTCCTGAAGGTCACGCGCGGACCAGTTGGTGAGCTCACGCCTTGTCCGGTAGCGCTCGTGCCAGACGTGAAGGGTCTCGCCGATCTGGTGGATCAGCCCGGGCGCATGATGATTTGTCATCGAATTCTGGGTCAAAGTAGACATTGTCAGCTCCTAGAGCTAAGTTGACCGCTAATATCTGCTTGCTGGTGCACTGCGACAAACGACAATTTGTACTCCTTCGCATGAAATAACGTCATGTATCCTGCTGCCAGATGACTGCCAGATTGCCCTCCCTCAACGGATTGCGGGCCTTTGAGGCCGCCGCGCGCCATCTCAGCTTCACACTGGCTGCGTCCGAGCTGAACGTGACCCAGACCGCGATCAGCCATCAGATCCGCAGGCTCGAGGAGGAGCTCGGCATCCGCCTGTTCGTCCGGCAGAACCGCGCACTGGCGCTGACGCCGGAGGCGCGCGACTATTTGCCGGGCGTCCGTGCCGCCTTCAACGACCTTCGGCTGGCCACCGACCGGCTGCTGCGCAAGGACGACGACAAGGTGCTGACGGTCTCGACGCTGGCATCGCTGGCCGCAAAATGGCTGTTGCCGCGGCTGACCGATTTCCAGGAGCACCATCCCGGCATCGACGTCCGTATCACCACCTCGACCAGCCTCGTCGACTTCCAGCGCGACAATGTCGATGCCGCGATCCGCTACGGCCGCGGCCAGTGGCCGGGTCTGCGCGCCGACTGGCTGATGGCGGACGAGCTGTTTCCGGTGTGCAGCCCGTCTCTCTTGCGCGGTGACAAGCCGTTGCGCTGTCCCGAGGACCTCAAGAGCCACATGCTGCTGCACACCTCCAACGCCAACAGCGACGACTGGCGGCTGTGGTTGACGGCGGCGGGTCTGCCGGCCGACATCGCCAGGCAGCCCGGCATCACCTTCGACATGATCTTCATGACGATCCAGGCCGCCATCGACGGCATCGGCGTGGCGATGGGGCGGACCTCCTACGTTCAGGACGACATTGCCAAGGGCCGGCTCGTCGTTCCCTTCAAGATCGCGCTGCCGGCCGATGCCGGCTTTTACCTGGTCGCGCCGGAGGGCCGCCGCGAAGCGCCGAAGCTCGCCGCATTCCGTGAGTGGATGATCGCCGCAACGCGGAATAAAGCCTGAAAAATCATCAGCTTCCGCGGCAAAATCGATTGACTCGCACCCCCCCGCGCGGGAAGGGGTAAGACAGATTGTCGCAGCAATAATCCGTCGCCTGCCGTGAAGTGAGTTCCGGTCCGGCCGCGTCTTCAGGGGAGTAACGCCATGGCTGGACCAGCAGCATCGACCAATCCGCCCGAGATCAAGTCGCGCATCGGCGCGATCCTGCGCGCAACGAGCGGCAATTTCCTCGAGCAGTTCGACTTCTTCCTGTTCGGCTTCTACGCCGCCGCCATCGGCAAGGCATTCTTCCCGTCCAGCAACGAGACCGCCTCGCTGCTCAACACCTTCGGCGTGTTCTGGCTCGGCGCATTGATGCGTCCCGTCGGCGCGATTGTGCTCGGCGCCTATATCGACCGCATCGGCCGCCGCAAGGGCCTGATCGTCACGCTCGGCATCATGGCCGTCGGCACCGTCGTCATCGCGTTCTGCCCGAGCTACGCGACCATCGGCATCGCCGCGCCTGTCATCGTGCTGATCGGCCGTCTGCTGCAGGGCTTCTCCGCCGGCGTCGAGCTCGGTGGCGTGTCGGTTTATCTGTCGGAGATTTCGACGCCCGGCAATCGCGGCTTCTACACCTCGTTCCAGTCGTCGAGCCAGCAGGTCGCGATCTTCGTCGCCTCGATCCTGGGCTACCTTCTATCCGAGGTAATGCCGGCCGACACGGTGGCCGCATGGGGCTGGCGCATTCCGTTCTTCGTCGGCTGCCTGATCATTCCCCTGATCTTCTTCCTGCGGCGGACGCTCGAGGAGACGCCGGCCTTCCTCGCCATGAAGAAGCATCCGACGGCGAACGAAGTGTTCGCCTCCGCACTCGCCAATTGGCGCATCGTCCTTCTCGGCATGATGATCGCGGTCCTGACCACGACGACGTTCTACTTCGTCACGGTGTACACGCCGACCTTCGGCAAGACCGTGCTCAAGCTGTCGAGCCAGGATGCGCTGTTGGTGACGCTGCTGGTCGCCGTGACCAACTTCTTCTGGAATCCGGTCGGCGGCGCCTTGTCGGACCGCATCGGCCGCAAGCCGGTGCTGATCACCATCGCCTGCCTGTCGCTGGTCACGGCCTATCCGGCGCTGCACTGGCTGGTGGCAGCGCCGAGTTTCGGCAAGCTGCTCGCCGTCGAGATGATGTTCTCGTTCTATTTCGGCGTCTACAGCGGCACCATGCTCGGCGCGCTGGTCGAGATCGTGCCGGCGCATGTCCGCACCACCTGCTTCTCGCTCGCCTTCGCGCTCGCGGCCGCCCTGTTCGGCACCTTCACGCCGTTCGCCTCGACCCTGCTGATCGAGCACACCGGCGACAAGGCCTCGCCCGGCTTCTGGCTGATGTTTGCGGCGCTGCTTGGCGTCATCGCGGCCTCGGTCGTGTATCGGGGCGGCGGCAAGGCGGTGCCGACATATGATGCGGTGGTCGAGCCGGTGGCGGGACACTAGGACGGTGTCATTTCTCCTGGTACTCCCGTGGCACGATGGACTCCGGGCTCGCCCTTCGGGCGCCCCGGAATGACCGCGGGAGCTTACAACTCCACCACCACGTAGTCGCTCTCCACGCTGACCGGAATCGTCTCGGCGACATACGGCCCCTTCACCACGCTCGCACCCGGCTCGACATGAGCCGGGTAGGCCTTCACGCGGAAGCGGCGGGGGTCGCAGTAGGACTGGCCGGTACGGATGTCGAACTCCCAGCCATGCCAGGGGCAGCGAATGATCTCGCCGAGCTTGGTATATTCGATCTCGCCCGGATCCTTCGATTGCGCGAGCCCGATCAAGGGTCCCTCGCACAGCGCCGCGCCCTGATGCGGGCAGCGGTTCATCAGGCCGAAATATTCACCCTTGATGTTGAAGATTGCGATCGGCCGTCCGTCGATCTCCAGAAATTTTCGCGTGCCGGGCGGAAGCTCATCGACCGCGGCAATCACATGCCGCGCCATCAAGCGATCCCGTACAGCTTCTTCGCATTGCCGAGATAGAACGCCTCGCGGTTGTCGTCACTGACGCCCGCGGGCAACACGCGCGACGGCTCGTCGTAATCCCAGTGCGGATAGTCGGTGGCGAACAGGAGCCGGTCCCAGCCGATCCACTTGATGACGTCGAACAGGTCCTCGCGCCGCTCCGGATCCTCCATCGGCTGCGTCGTCCACCACACCTGCTCGCGGATATATTCCGACGGCGGCCGTTTGACATGCGGCACCTCGCTCCGCAGCCGCTGCCAGACTTTGTCGAGCCGCCACGCCAGCGACGGCGCCCAGCCGAAGCCGGCCTCGATCATCACCATCTTCAATTTCGGGAAGCGCTCGAACACGCCCTCCAGTACCAGGCTCGCAAGCGCCGATTGCTGGCACTGCGAGTGGCCGACCATCTCCTCGATGTAATAGGAAGGCCAGCCCGACGGCGTGATCGGGTTGCCGCCGAAGCCGAAGGCGTGGACGCCGACGGGAAGGCCGGCCTCTTCCGCGGCCTGATAGATCGGCCAGTAGCGGCGCTGGCCGAGCGGCTCGACATTGCGGCTGAGCAGCAGCACCTGGACGAAATTCTTGTCGCCGGCGCGCTCGCGGATTTCCGCGGCGGCCGACAGGCCGTCCTCATTGCCGACGACGATGGACGCCTTCAGCCGCTTGTCCTTGCTGGTCCATTTGTCGATCTGCCAGTCGTTGATCGCCGAGCACAAGGCGGCCGAGAGCTCGTGGTTGCGGATGCCCTGCCCGGTGTTGAGCGGATTGAGCACGCCGAGCTGCACGTTGTGGGGATCGAGCAGCTGCTTCTGCATGAAGGACAGCGAGGAGCCCTGCGGCCCGCCTTCCGGCGGATAGGCGTCGCGGCGCGAGGCGTTGGGTTGGGCCTTCGGATAGGGCGGACCTTCCATCATGCCCTGATAGGCATGGACGCCGTAGACTTCGAGATGATGCTGCCAGCGTTTGGCGAGGTAAGGATAGAGTTCGGCGCGGGTCGCGCGTGCCGGATGGATGTCGCAGTCCGCGATTGCGGTTTTGACGGTCAGTGGGGAAGCGGCTTCGGAGCTTTCGCGGAACTGAATATTCATCGCCTTGCCTCCTTTGGCAGCGGCTAAGTCAGGCGGGGATAGGTCGCATGCGGATTATCGATCATGATCTTGCGCACGAGATCGGGGGTGAGACCTGCGGGCAGCGCCTCCTGGCCGTCGAACTGCCAGTGCGGATAGTCGGTGGAGAATACGACCAATTCGTCCGACTGCATATGATCAAACAGGCGAATTAATGTCGTCTCGTCCGGCGGCGCATCGAATGGCTGTAACGAGAAGCGGATGTTGCTGCGCACAATGTCCAGCGGCGCGCGATCGACCCATGGCGTCTCCATCCGCACCCCACGCCAGAACTTGTGCAGGCGCCACAGAAATGGGGAGATCCAGGACACGCCAGATTCCAGCATCACCATCTTCAGTCGCGGATATTTGGCGAACACGCCCTCGACGATCAGGCTGGTGAGCTGGGTCTGGAACGCCTGGGCCTGACCGGCATAATCCTCGATGTGGTAGGAACCCCAGCCCACGGCGGTCGGCGGATTGTGATAGGCGGAACCGGCATGAATGCCGATCGGTAATTCCAGCCGTTCTGCCGCCTCATAGATCGGCCAGAGCGCGCGCTTTCCGAGCGGCGTATCGCCCATCACCAGCATCAGCACCTGCACGAAGCGGCGATCCGCCGCACAGCGCTCGATCTCGGCGACGGCCTTCTCGACGCTTTGGGTGGGGATCACGATCGAGCCGCGCAGCCGCGGGTCGCGATCGAGCCATTCCTTCACGAGCCAGTCGTTCAGTGCGCGGCAGAAGGCGGCCTGCAGATCCTCGGAAAACACCATCTGCACGCCATAGAGCGGATTGCAGATGGCATGCGAGAGCTGAAAGGGATCGAGCACATGGCGCTGCATGTCCGCAAGGCTCTCGCCCGGCTTGCCGCTTTCGGGGCGCCAGTCGGGCCGCGCCGTGATCGGCGAGTTCTGCGGGTAGGATTGCGAGATGAGATCGACCATGCCGCGCGTCGTCACCTGATCGCGCCAATAGTCGTTCAGGTACGGCAGCAGGCTGGTCAGATGCGGCACGGCCGGATGCACATCGCAATCCACCCCGCCGGCGATCAGGGACGCCATGACGTGTCCTTCACGTTTCCTCGTCGCGTCTTCTCGCGGGCGGCGCTTGGCCGCTCCGCCTCTTGACTGCCATTCAAGCAGGCCTGCCCGTTGGCTGCAACTCGGCCAAGGCCGCTGTCATATGCTAGAAAGGCCGAGCTCGGTTGCGAAGGCATAAGGGGTCAAGGAATGAAAGAGCTCGTCGGCGTTGCGGAACAGGTCGCAGCGAAACTGATAGCGCGCAAACAGACAATTGCCGTGGCGGAATCCTCGACCGGCGGCCTGATCTCGGCCAGCCTGCTCGCGGTGCCCGGCGCGTCCGCCTATTTCCTCGGCGGCGCCGTGGTCTACACCCGCGATGCCAGGCGCGTGCTGATGGATATTTCGGACGAAGGAATGAAGGGCTTTCGTTCCTCGTCGGAGCCCTACGCGCAGCTGCTGGCCGAGCGGATGCGCAGCCGCTTAAACTGCGACTGGGGCCTGTCCGAGACCGGCGCGTCCGGTCCCACCGGCAATCGCTACGGCGATGCGGCGGGCCACAGCTGCATGGCGGTCGCCGGGCCCGCGATCGAGGTGATGACGCTGGAGACGGGCAGCAACGACCGCTTGGCCAATATGCAGATGTTTGCGGCGACAGCGCTGAAATTGCTGCTGAAGAATCTGGAGCAGTGACCTGGCGCGCCGTCGCAACGACGAACGCATCAATCGTCGAACATCTTCGGCGGCACGAACCCGCCGAACTCGAGTTCGATCAGCTCGGCGAGCTTGAGCGGCGTCCGGTCCTCGAGGAAGGGCCCGATGATCCGCACGCCGACCGGCAGCCCGTCCTTCGACAGGCCGAGTGGAACAGCCGTTGCCGGCAGGCCCGTCAGCGTGGCAATGCCGGGCCACGCAAGCTGGTCCGGATAGGCGTGGTCCTTGCCGTCGATATTGATCCGGCGCTTTTCCTGCTCCGGCGAATGATCATGCGGATAGGCCGGCGTGGGCATGATCGGACAGATCACCGCATCGAATGTCCTGAACAGGTGTCGCCATTGCGCGCGTAGGCCGGCGCGGGCGCCTTCGTCGAATACCCAGGCCTGATGCGTGCTGGTGATACCACGCAGCCGTTCGGCAGCGAGGCTCTTGTCGTCGGGCGAGAGCTGCGCTGCACCGGCACGCGCGCCCGCGAGATCGTCCGGCGGAAGGAAGGCGCCGAGGAAGCTCATCAGCATGCGCATGTAGAGGCGAGAGGCATCGGTGAAGTCGGGAAACAGAGGGCTTTCCCGCGTGATGCTTGCACCTGCGCCCGCCAATTGTTTCGCCAGCTTCTCGATCGTGCTGCGAATATCGGCATTCGCAGGCAGCAGCGGATGGCTGTCGATCACCAGCACGCGGAAATCCTTCAGCGCGCGGTGTCGCGCCTCCGGCAGCGCGAGCTTGTATCCGATGCCCAGGTCCAACGGATCGGGGCCTGCCATCACGTCCAGGAGCAGGGGCAGGTCGACTGCGCTCCGCGCCATCGGACCGATCACCGCCATGTCGCGCTCCATCGGGATGGCCGGAAAGGGCGGCGGCGTGTGGCCGCGCGTTGGACAGAGATTGTAGGTCGGCTTGTGCGCATAGACCCCGCTGTGGAAGGCGGGCACGCGCAGCGAGCCGCCGATGTCGGACCCGAGCGAGAGTGGTCCGTAGCCTGCCGCCAGCGCCGCAGACGAGCCGCCCGACGAGCCACCCGGCGTGCGGCCGAGATCGAATGGATTGTTCGTCGTGCCGTAGATCTCGTTGTAGCTCTGCCAATCAGCTAACCCCACGGGCACGTTGGTTTTGCCGAGGATAACGCCACCGGCCTCCTTCACCCGGGCGATCGACAGCGCGTCGTCCGCCGGCTTGAAATCTTTCTGCGGCGTCCAGCCCCAGCTCGTGGGCAGGCCGGCGATGTTGAAGGATTCCTTGATCGTCATCGGCAGGCCGAGCAGCGGCTTGCGCTCGCCGCGCGCCAATGCGGCGTCCGCCTCGCGTGCGGCGTCCAGCGCGCGATCAAAATCCCGCACGCAGATCGCATTGACCTTGCCGTCGTGCCGTTCGATGCGATCGATCGCATCGCGGGTGAGCTCGACCGCGGAAACCTTCTTGGCGGTCAACGCGGCCGACAGTTCGACCGCGCTCTTGAAGCTCCATTCGGATTTGGCCATGGCGCATCTCCTGTTCTTCTTGTCGAACGATGATGCGCAGTTTGGCCCAGCACCGCAACCGCCGTTTGATCGCGATTGACATGTGAGCAAGACGGAACGCGGTGAGCCAAGCACCCACTCGCAGTCATCGCCCGGCTTGACCGGGCGATCCAGTATTCCACCGGCGCCGATCGGACGCGGAGAGGTCGCGGCGTACTGGATGCCCCGGTCAAGCCGGGGCATGACAACGTCCTACGCGGCGCCGATCAAGATCCCCACCGCCAGCACGATCGCGCCGCCGAGCACGATCTGGAACACGGCCTGGAGGAACGGCGTGTCCATGTAGCGCGCGCGGATGAAGGCGATCGCCCACAATTCGAAGAACACGACAATTCCGGCAATTCCGGTCGCGATCCAGAATGCGTTGGCCCAGCTATCGGGCACGAGATAGGGCAGGGTGTGCCCAAGGCCGCCGAGCGTCGTCATCAAGCCGCAGGTGAGACCGCGCAGCCAGGGCGAACCACGTCCGGTTAGCGAGCCGTCGTCGGACAGCGCTTCCGCAAAACCCATGCTGATGCCGGCACCGATCGAGGCGGCGAGGCCGACCAGAAATGTTTGCCAATTCTGATGCGTGGCGAAGGCAGCCGCAAACAGCGGCGCCAGCGTCGAAACCGAGCCGTCCATCAGGCCGGCGAGACCTGGCTGCACATATTGCAGCACGAACATGCGCCGGTTGGTGCGGTCTTCCTCGGCGCGCACGTCTGAACTCAGGATCTGGTCCGTTAGCTTCGCCGCCACCTCTTCGTGGCCTTTCTCGGCTTCGGCCAGATCGCCGAGCAGGCGGCGCACGCCGACATCTTGCGCCTGTTCAGCGGCCTTCACGTAAAAGCGCTCGGCCTGCAATTCCATTGTCTCGACTTCCCTGCGGATGGTGTCGAGCGGCAGGTTTTTGGTGAGCCAGACCGGACGGCGGCGCAGGAAGCCTTTGACATCCTCGCGGCGGATCGGGGGCAAATGCGGACCGAAGCGCTGCTCGTACATTTCCAGCAGCATGTGGCGATGGCCGCGCTCTTCCTCGGCCATCTGCTCGAAGATCTTGGCGGAGTCCGGATAGCGCTCCTTCAGGTCTTCGGCGAAGCTCATGTAGATGCGGCTGTCCTCCTCCTCGGAGGAGATCGCGACCGCAAGCACCTCGCGTTCGGTCAGATCGGCAAAATTCTTCACGGCGGCCCTGTCTGATTAGTTTAGAACAATTCTAAACTATATAGGGCGCTTGGGTTCCCGGGTCAAACCACGCCGCGGCTCTTTGCTAGGAAATCGAGTAGCAGTCGGCTTACCTCGGCCGGCTGCTCCTGCTGCACCCAGTGACCGGCGCCGTCGACGAGGTGGCAGCCGAGCAGCTTCGTGCAGGCCCGCGCCTGCATGGCCTCGAACACGCCGGGACGCTGGTAGGTGCCCCAATCCTGCTTGCCCGAGATGAAGCAGGAGGGGACGTCGATGGTGCGGCCGGCTAGCAACTGGAGCTGGTTGTTGAACGCACCCGATGTGCCGCAGCGATACCATTGCAGGCCGCCCTGGAATCCAGTGCGGCCATATTCGGCGCTGTAGTAGCCGAGCTCGCGGTCGGGCAGCCATTGATTGGCGGCGATCGCGGACGGCGATGGCATCTCCTTTGCGACCGTCTCGGCCATGGTCTCGTTCAGGTCCATCACATAATAGGTCGGCAGCTTCGCAAGCTCATTCGCCGACCAGGACTTCAGCGGATATGGCTTGTTGTCGGTCCAGTCCGCGCTCTTATGGTGATAGTAGGCCCGCAGGAAATCATGCACGCCCTGCGCCGCGCGGTGCATGTCGGCATTGGCCGGGCGTGTCGCATAGTACCACTGATAATGCTTGCGTGGACGCGGCAAGGCGGCGAGCTCGCGATGCACGGGGTCTTCGGACGGTGGCTTTGCCGGCGCGTCGATCGTGTTGAACGGCAGCGGCGGCGCTCCGCCGAACGGCGCGCTCATCATCGTCACCGAACGGAACACGTCGGGCCGCATCAGCGCGCACCAGGCCGCGACTGGGCTGCCGAAATCATGTCCGACCACATCGACTTGCCTGTACCCGAACGCCGACACCAGCCCGAGCGCATCCCGCACCAGGTTGAAGAGCGAAAACGGCGCGAGGTCGCCGTCATACTCCGCACTCCATCCCGTCGTCCGGCCATAGCCGCGCTGGTCCGGGGCGATCACGTGATAGCCGGCCGCGCTGAGCGCCGGCATCACCTTGCGCCAGGAGAAGGCGAGCTCGGGAAAGCCGTGCAGCAGCAGGATGCAGGGCCGCCCCTTGGTCTCGAAGCCTGCCTCCAGCACATGCAGGCGCAAGCCGTTGATATCGTCGACATAGCGTGAGCGGATGCCGGCGGGGAGAGGGATCTCGGGGAGGTTGGTCATTGCTTTCTCCACACGGGTGGAATCGTAGGGTGGGCAAAGGCGCGCTTCGCGCGCCGTGCCCACCATCATTCTATAACGCGTTTGGCATGGTGGGCACGCTTCGCCTTGCCCACCCTACGGGATCTCGGCTAGATCACACCGCCGCGCAGACGAAGCCGCTGCCCTTGCGCCGGATCTTTCCTACCGACGGCGAGGGGAAATGCGCGGTGCAGCACAGCGTGTCGGTGTCGCAATAGCGTTCCAGGAAGCTGCGGCGCGTCGTTGCCGCCTTGGCCTGATCGAGGTCGAATTTCACCGACATCTCCGGATAGAGCGTCTGGATCGGCGAGTGCATGAGGTCGCCGGAGAACACGGCGTCGTCCTTGCCGTGTCCCATCGTGATGGCGATATGGCCCGGCGTGTGGCCCGGCGTCGGCAGAATACGAACGTGATCGCCGATCTGGTGATCGTTGCCGACAAGCTCGTGGCGTTTGGCCTCGACCACCGGCAGCACGCTGTCCACGAACGGCGGCACCTCCGCCTTCGCATTCTGCTCGGTCCAATGATCGAATTCCTGCTTGGCGAAGACGTAGCGCGCTTTCGGGAAGGTCGGCACCCAGCGGCCGTTCTCCAGCCGCGTGTTCCAGCCGACGTGATCGACATGCAGATGCGTGCACATCACGAAGTCGATGTCGTCAGGCGAGAATCCGGCAGCGTTGAGTCCGCGCAGATAGGTGTCGTCGGTCTTCATGTTCCATTTCGGACGCTGCGGCCGCGGCTTGTCGTTGCCGATGCAGCTGTCGACCAGAATGGTGTGGTGCGGCGTCTTGATCACATAGGACTGGAAGCACAGCATCAACGTGTCGCTGTCATCCAGGGCTTTCGCCTGCCTCATCCACGCCCGGTTCTCAGCCAGCAGCTCCGGTGTCAGCCCCGGCAACATCTCCAGCGCCGGCACGAACGAGGTTTCCTGCTCGACGACGCGATGGATGGTGAGGTCGCCAACCGCGTATTTCAGGCTCATGCTCGCTTCCTTGCACTCAGCGTGCGTCACGCACGGATGGAATGACGATGTTGGAGAGGACGTCGATCGCGGCCAGCCCTTCCTTCGGCTGGCCGTATTGGGCAGCGGTGGTCATCATGACGAGATCAAGCTCGGGCACGATGAAAATGCGTTGTCCGCCCCAGCCGAAGGCGCCAACCCATTTGATTTCCCTCCCGCCGGCCAGCGAGCGGCCCATCCACCATTGATAGCCGTAGAACAGCGTGCCGCCGAAATAGCCGATCGCCTGGAAGCGCGGTGCGATCGATTGTGCAATCCAATCGGCCGAGACGATTTGTTGGCCGTTCCACTGGCCGCGATCGAGCACGAGCTGGCCGAGCTTGGCGGCATCTCGCGGACGCAAGCGCAGGCCGGCGGCCGCCGCGATCTTGCCGTTCTTCGGGTAGGCCTTCCACGCGAAATCGGCGATCCCGAGCCGCTGGAACAGCGCCTCGCGCGCAAACGTCTCCAGCGGCTTGCCCGAGACGCGTTCAAGGATATTGCCGAGCAGTTCAGTCCCGCCGCCATTATAGGTCCAGAGCACATCCGGCGGCGCGGCGACCGGCCTTCCGAGCACATAATCAATCGGATCGGCTTCAAAGGTGAGATGCGGCTCGTCGTTGTTCGGATCGGTCCATGCCCGCGCCTCGTCCCATTTCATTCCCGAGGACATCGTCAGCAGATGGCGCAGCGTGATGGCCTCCCAGCCCGCCTGCTTCACCGCCTGATGGTCGGGGAAGAATTTGAGCACAGGTTCGTCGACGCCTTCGATCAGCTTGCGATCGATCGCGATACCGATGAGCAGCGAAACGACACTCTTCGATGCCGAACGCATGTCGTGCTTCGTCGTCGCGGTGAATTCGTGCTGGCCTTCCGGCTGTCCCCAGGGTTGATCGTAGCCGGCGAAGTATTGCTCGAAGACGAGCTTGCCGTGGCGCGCGACGACAACCGAATGAACCGAAGTCGCGCGTTGTTCGAGTCGTGCGGCGATCCCGCAAAGTTTTGCGCCGTCCATGCCGACGCTGTCGGGCGACGCAGTCGTCCAGCCGTCGTCGGTTGACGATGGCGGCTCGCAGGCGAGGTTTCGCTGTCCAGGCACCATGCCGTCGGCTTGCACGGAAGTGGTTGAGACGGTCAACGCGAGCATGAGGCTCGCGCCGAGAATGCTGAGGCGGGGGAAGCGATCGCGCATCATCCTTCTCCCGCAGTCGCGATACTACGCCGCCGGCGGCACCGAGATCTTCACGGAGGGCCGCTCCAGCATCTTCTGGTGGAACGCGTCGAGCTTCGGATAGGCCTTGCGCCAGCCGCAATCGGCAAAGCGGAAGTCGGCATAGCCGAGCACGCAGACGAGGCCGATCTGCGAGATGTCGAAGGGGCCGTTCAGCACCTCGGGCATGTTCTCGAAGCGCGCCATTCCGGTCCAGGCCCGGTTCCAATGGTCGTCCGACCACGCCTGCCATTGCAGGCCCTGCGGCCGCACCATCTTCTCGTAGCGGCACAGCAGCATGGAATCGAGCATGCCGTTGATCAGGGCATGATTGGTCTTGGCCTTCCAGCGGCGCGGACCGTAGTCCGGGATCAGGCTGCCGCCGGCCATCTCGTTGAGATATTCGACGATGACGTACGAGTCCAAAATAACGTCGCCGTCATTGGTGATCAGGACCGGTAGCTTCTTCAGCGGCGTGATCTTCGAATAGTCCTCGTTGGCCGTGCCGGGCGCGACGGCTGCCGGCGTGAACTCGATCTTGTCGATCAGCCCGAGCTCGATCGCGGCGATGCGCACCTTGCGGGCGAAGGGCGAGGCGGGGGAGAAGGTGAGCTTCATGGCGAGTATCCAAAAAATGAAAGTTTTAGTTCGTCATTGCGAGGAGCGAAGCGACGAAGCAATCCAGGCTGTCTCCGCCGGACGATCTCTGGATTGCTTCGCTTCGCTCGCAATGACGGCGTGGCGACAGTGATGATCGCGGCTTACGCCGCGACGATCTCCTGGCGCTGCTCGCCGAGGCCCTCGATGCCGAGCGTGATGACGTCGCCGACATTGAGGAAGGTCGGCGGCTTCATGCCGAGGCCGACGCCGGGCGGGGTGCCCGTCGTGATGATGTCGCCCGGCAGCAGCGTCATGAACTGCGAGACATAGGAGATGCACTTGGCCATCGAGAAGATCATGGTCTTGGTCGAGCCGGTCTGGCGGCGCTGGCCGTTGACGTCGAGCCACATCGGCAGGTTCTGCACGTCCTTGATCTCGTCCTTGGTGGCGAGCCAGGGGCCGAGCGGGCCGAACGTGTCGTGCGACTTGCCCTTGGTCCACTGACCCAGGCGCTCGATCTGGAAGGCGCGCTCGGAGACGTCGTTGCAGACGCAGTAACCGGCGACGTGGTTGAGCGCGTCGGCTTCAGAGACGTATTTTGCGCGCGTGCCGATGATCGCGGCGATCTCGACCTCCCAGTCGAGCTTGGTCGAGCCGCGCGGCTTCTCGACGGCGTCGTTCGGGCCGGACAGCGAGGTGTTGGCCTTCATGAAAATGATCGGCTCGCTCGGGATCTCCGCGCCGGTCTCCTTGGCGTGGTCGCTGTAGTTGAGGCCGATCGCGACGAATTTCGACATGCCGGTGACGGGGGCGCCGAACCGCGGCTTGCCGGAGACGGCGGGCAGCGAGGCCGGATCGAGCGCCGCCAGCTTCTTCAGGCTCTCGGGCGAATAGGCCTCGCCGGTCAGGTCCTTCACATGCGCCGAAAGGTCGCGCAACTGGCCGGATTTGTCGATCAGGCCGGGCTTTTCCGCACCCTTCTCGCCATAACGAACAAGCTTCATTCTCGTTTCTCCCTGGACTGGACCGATCGGTTGAACAGCTTCATGGAACAGGGCGGCGGGAAATTCAACCGCTCAAAGAGGGGCGCATTGCAGCCCTCTCAATTCGGGAGGTTCGTCCGGGGCACGAGACTAGGCCAGCGCCTCGAACCTGAATGCGTCCCCGTCCCGCTTGATGTGCCCGGCCGAAAAATGCCCGCCGATCACCAGCGTCGGGGTGTCGGCAAACCGGCCGAACAATTCGCGCCGCGTCGCGGCAGATTGGCTTTGGTCGGAATCCGCGGTCGAGGACCAGCCGAGATGCGCCATCTGACAGGGATGATGGGCAACGTCGCCCGTCAGCAGTCCCTGCTCGCCGTCCGACTGGATCAGAATGCTCATATGCCCGGGGCTGTGGCCGGGGGTCGGGATCATGCTGATCTCCTCGCTGAGCCGGTGGTCGCTCGCGACCAACTCGGCCCGGCCGGCATCGACGATCGGCTTCACGGAATCGCCAAACACGGCCTGCTTGTCCGGCTCGGTGGAATGGTCGCGCCAATGCTCGTACTCGGTCTTGCCGAAGACATAGCGCGCGTTGGGGAAGGTCGGCACCCACTTGCCGTCAACCCATTTCGTGTTCCAGCCGACATGATCGACATGAAGATGCGTGCACAGCACGGTATCGATACTCTCCGGCGGAAAGCCCGCCGCAATCATCGTCTCCAGGAACGGCGTGGTGCGATTGTTCCAGGTCGGGACGTTGCGGCCCTGCTTGTCGTTGCCAAGCCCGGTATCGACCACGATGCGGTGCGAAGGCGTCTCCACCACCAGCGAATGGATCGACATTTTCAGCCGGCCTTCTTCCGTGGCGAAATGCGGGATCAGCCAAGGCAGCTTCTGGATTTCTGCATTGCTCGCCAAGGGCAGAATGAAGCGGGTCGAGCCGACCGTCTCCAATTCCACGATCTTGCTGATTTTGACCCTGCCGACCTTCCACTGCATCCGGCGCATCCTCATGTTCTTGCTTTGGCGGGGAACATGCGCAGTTTCGCCGTCAGGCGCAATGGATCATCTGACGCGGTGCGGCGTTATCGCGGGAACCCAGGGAAAGACAAAGGGCCAGCCATGCCAGAGCTTGCGATTTCCGCGGAGAAGGTCGCCTTCATCATCGAAAAGGCGCGTGAATTCGACGTCAAGCAGGCGGATTCCGATCCAGATTCAGGCTCGAACGCGACTGATGACGACGCGGTCGACGTCCTCGAGGATGACGGCTCCGATCCGGTCGTCAACGAGCTCGGAAGTTTCATCGTGGCCTTGAACGAGGACGAGCAGATCGATCTCGTCACACTGACCTGGCTCGGCCGCGGCGACGGCACGATCGACGATTGGGACGATTTGCGCGCACGCGCGGTGGAGGCGCGCGCGGAGTATCGCAGTCCCCGGCGCGAAACGGCGCATTATCTGCTGGGTGAGCCGATGCTGGGCGATCTGCTCGCCGACGGGCTCGACGAATTCGGCGTCGACTGGACCGACGGAAACCCAGTCGCCGATTCATCCAGTCCGAGCCAGCGGGACGAAGACGAGCCCACCAAGCAACAGCGGTGATTCCGGCCGATATCAGCGCGCGCAGTCGACGACCACGGTGCCGAGCTTGTCGCCTTTCTCGACGGCGATATGGGCCTGCGCCGTCTCCGACAGCGCAAACTGCGCCGCGACATTGTGGATTCGCGGCCCCGCCGCCAGCCAGTTCGAGATGTCGGCCTGCGCCGCCGCGAGCAACGCCGGCGGCAGCGCGAACAAGACGAGCGAGCGGAGCGTGATGCACTTCTCCATCAGCTCGCGCATCGGCACGGTCGGCGTGCGGTTGCCATTCGTGGCGTAGACCGCGATGGTCGAATTCATGGCCATCAACTTCAGCGTCGTCGCAATGTTGCCGCCGAAATCGACATCGACCAAGTGGTCGACCCCGCGTCCGCCGGTGAAGGCCATCGCCTTGGCAACGACATCTTCGTCCCTGTAATTGACCACGAGATCGGCACCGGCTTGTCGCGCCTGCTCGCCTTTCATCGCCGAGCTGACGGTCGCGATCACCTGCGCGCCGCCCCATTTCGCGAGTTGCACGGCGTAATGCCCGACGGCACCCGCGCCGCCGGTGACCAGCACTGTCTTGCCGACGATCGGCCCGTCCGCAAACAGGGAGCACCACGCCGTCATTGCGGGAATGCCCAGCGTCGCGCCTTCCGCAAAAGAGAGATTGTCCGGCAGCGGCGTCACCAGGTGCTCGGCAAGCGCGATATGTTCGGCCGCGGTGCCAAAGGCGCGGCCGTTGCGCTGGCCGTTGAACAGCCAGACCCTGTCGCCGATCTTGAACCGTGTCGCGCCATCGCCGATCTGGTCGATAAAGCCGGCGCCATCGCTGTTCGGAATGACACGCGAAAATTCCTTCGCGCGATAGCTGCCCCCGCGCCGGCCGACATCGGCCGGATTGACGCCGGAGGCTTCCAGGCGAACACGAACTTCGCCTGGACCTGCGACCGGCGTCGCCATCTCACCATAGGTGAGGACGTCCGCCGCCGGTCCTGTCTCCTCGTACCAGACTGCTCTCACAGCGTTCCTGGGAATGCACCGCCATCGAGCAGAAGGTTCTGCCCGGTGATGAAGCCCGCCTTGGCGCCGCACAGGAAGGCGCAGGCGTAGCCGAACTCGTCGGGGTCGCCGAAGCGGCCCGCGGGATTGAGCTTGGCGCGCTCGGCCAGAACCTGGTCCGGCGTGATGCCGCGCTTCTCGGATTCGCCTTTCGCGGTGCTGCGCAGGCGGTCGGTCTCGAACGGGCCCGGCAGCAGGCCGTTGATGGTGACGTTGTTGATCACGGTCTTGCGCGACAGGCCGGCAATGAAGCCGGTGAGGCCGGCGCGCGCGCCGTTGGAGAGACCGAGAATGTCGATCGGCGCCTTCACCGCGGCCGAGGTGATGTTGACGATGCGGCCGAATTTGCGCGTCATCATGCCGTCCACGGTCGATTTGATCAGCTCGATCGGGGTCAGCATGTTGGCGTCGATCGCCTTGATCCAGTCGTCGCGGGTCCAGTTGCGGAAATCGCCGGGCGGCGGTCCGCCGGCATTGTTGATCAGGATATCCGGCTCGGGGCAGGCCTTCAGCACGGCCTCGCGGGCCGCCGGCGTCGTGATGTCGCCGACGATCTCGGTGACGGTCACATCAGGATAGGCCTTGCGGATGTCGTCGGCCGTCTTCTTCAGGGCCTCGGCGCCGCGCGCGGTCAGCGTGACGTGAACGCCGGCCTCGGCCAGCGAGATGGCGCAGGCGCGTCCGAGGCCTTTGCTGGATGCGCAGACGATGGCGCGGCGACCTTTGATCCCAAGATCCACTGTTTCACTCCCGTAATGTCAGCTAGGTTTTTAGAGCCGCTATTCTAGCCAACCTTGGCGCCGCTGATAAGGGATTGGCTCGCATCAAAATGCATGCACGCTCGCGCGGCGATGCAAATGTGCGGGCATCATCAGATGTGCCGCTCCTGCTTGAGACGGTCGATCGCGGAGGCCGCCTCCGGCGGCAGCGACTTGAAGCCCATCCGGCCGACCGTCGAGAACAGCGGCCGCAGGTGCGAACCGGCGAGAAACGGCGGCTCGCGGTTAGCCGGCACGATCTGGTCGAACACCAGCACCAGGGTGGTGGCGACGAGGCCGACCCTGATGGCGCCGAGCGCTGCGCCGCCAAGCCGGTCGCCGATGCCGGCCTGCCGTATCGTGTCGCTCAGCGCCAGCCGGCCGAGATGTCCAAACAGCATGCCGACTACCACGAAGATGCTGAAGAACCAGAGCCAGTTCTGCAACAGCGGCGCATTCGGATTGCCCGCGACCTGAGGGACGATCAGCGGCATCAACGCGACGGCGATGGGGGCGGCGAGGAGATAGGCCAGGATCGTCATGGCGCTGCCGAGCAGGCCGGTCCTGAAACCGAAGCCGATCGCGATGACGAACGCCGCATAGACGGCGAGATCGAAACTGTTCATGCGCGGGAGCCTGCCATGGAACGAGTGAACGCAGAACCAATCATTCCGGTTTCAGATCGTTAAAATCGTCTGTACTTTTCCTGGCTCCGACAGCTCAGGAGACACTACCGCATCTCCGCCCTGATCATATCCGCCGCCTTCTCCCCGATCATGATGGTCGGCGCATTGGTGTTGCCGCCGATCAGTGTCGGCATGATCGAAGCGTCGACGACGCGCAGACCCTCGACGCCGTGCACCTTCAGCGCCGGATCGACCACGGCCATCGCGTCGGTGCCCATCTTGCAGGTGCCGACGGGATGATAGACGGTGTCGACACGCGCGCGCAGGATGGCGCGGATGTCGTCGTCCGTTCTCACATCGGACGTGAACATGTCCTTCTTCTGCAACGCGCGCATCGCGGGCGTCTCCATCAGCCGCCGCGTGGTCTTGAAGCCGGCGACCATCGTCTCGAGATCCTCCGCCTCGCCCAAGAAATTCGGATCGATCATCGGCGCCGCCAGCGGATCGGCGCTTTTCAGCCAGACGCTGCCACGGCTCTTCGGCCGCAACAGGCAGACGTGGCACGAGAAGCCCGCCTCCTTGTGCTTCTTGCGGCCGTGATCGTCGAGCATCGCGATGATGAAGTGCAGCTGGATGTCGGGCACATCGAGGTCGGCTCGGGTCTTCAGGAAGCCGCCACACTCGGCGAAATTGGTGGTCATCAGTCCGCGCCGGTCCCGGCGATATCGCTGGATGGCGCGGAGCAGGGATGGCAGCCGGCCGAGCGATGAGTGGACGAAGTGCGGATAGTCGGAGGCGTAGACGAACACGAAATCCGGATGATCCTGCAGATTGCGTCCGACGCCCGGCAAATGATGCACGACGCCGATGCCGTGCGCGGCGAGCGCCTCGCCGTCGCCGATGCCCGACAGCATCAGCAATTGCGGTGACTGGAAGGCGCCGGAGGCGAGGATCACCTCGCGCCGCGCGCGCAGCTGCTTTGTCTGCTTGCCCTGGATGTATTCGATGCCGACCGCGCGCCCACCTTCGAACAGGATGCGCGTGGCATGCGCCTGCGTCTCGACACGCAGATTGGCGCGCTTGTCCATGTGGGGATGCAGATAGGCGCGTGCCGCACTCCAGCGCTCGCCATTGTGCTGCGTCACCTGGTAGCTGCCGAGCCCTTCGTGGTCGTCTTCGTTGAAGTCCTCGCGGATGCGAAACTGCGCCTCGCGGGCGGCCTGATGGAAGACGTCGTGGATCGGATTGTCCGAGCGCAGCCGGTTGACATGCAGCGGGCCGCCCTTGCCATGATAGGCGCCGTCGAAATCGGCGTTGTTCTCGGAAGCCTTGAAATAGGGCAGCACGTCCGCGTACGACCAACCGGCATTGCCGAGCGAGGCCCAGTGGTCGTAGTCCCATTTGTTGCCGCGGATGTAGACCATGGCATTGATCGCCGAGGACCCGCCGAGCCCCTTGCCGCGCGGTTGATAGCCGATACGGCCGTTCAATCCCTTCTGCGGCACGGTATCGAAGCCCCAGTTCGCGACCTTATATGGCAAAGCGAGTCCGAACGGCGTGGTGATCCGCCAATTGTCGTTCCGTCCGCCGGCATCGAGCAGCGTCACGGATGTCCCCGCATCCTCCGACAGCCGCCCCGCCACCGCGCAGCCGCCGGAGCCCGCGCCCACGACGACGAAATCGAATGTGTCCGTCACTGATGTTTCCCCCTCTTGCATTTTTCTTCTCGTCATTGCGAGCAAAGCGAAGCAATCCAGAATCCCACCGCGGAGACAGTCTGGATTGCTTCGCTGCGCTCGCAATGACGGGCAATTACGACATGAACCGCATCATCTTCTCCAGCCGCGCGATCTTGCCGCCGTAGGGCGGATAGAGGTCGGCGAGCCGGTTGAATTTCGAACGATAGAACACCGGCTTCAGCTTGCTGAAGGTGCGAAAGCCCCATTCGCCGTGATAGGCGCCGGTGCCGGATGCGCCGACGCCGCCCATCGGCTGGTTGATCTGCGCGAAGTGGAACAGGCAGTCGTTGATGGTGACGCCGCCGGAGACGGTACGCGCCAGCACCTCGTCGCGCGCATTGCGGTCCTTGCCGAACCAGTACAGCGCCAGCGGCCGGTCGCGGGCGTTGACGAAGGCGATGGCGTCGGCCGGTTCGCGATAGCCGAGCAGCGGCAGCACCGGTCCAAAAATCTCCTCCTGCATCACCGCCATGTCTGCGGTCGCGCCCGCGATCAGCGTCGGCGGGAATTTGCGGTGCGCCTTCCAGTTGGGATCGTCCGGCTTCGCCGGCTGCAGGATCTTGGCGCCGCGACGTGCCGCGTCCGCGACGAGATTTTCCAGCCGCGCATAATGTCGGTCGGAGATCACGGAGGTGTAGTCCTTGTTGGCGGGGTCGGTGCCGAACATGCGCCGCATCTGCGCGCGCAGTTTTTCGGCGAAGGCCTGCAGCGAGCGCTCGGGCACCAGCACATAGTCGGGCGCGATGCAGGTCTGCCCGGCGTTGAGCAGCTTGCCGTAGGCGATGCGCTCGGCGGCCTCTTCGAGGTCGGCCGAGGCGTCGATGATAACAGGCGACTTGCCGCCGAGCTCGAGCGTGACGGGCGTGAGATTGCGCCCCGCGGCCTCCGCCACCAGCCGTCCCACCCGGGTCGAGCCGGTGAACACCAGATGATCGAACGGCAGGTGTGCGAAGGCCTTCGCGACCTCGTCCTCGATGCCGGTGACGAACAGCTCCGCAGCGTCGAACCGCGCGGCGATCGCCTCCTTCAGCAGGCTTGCGAAATGGGCAACGTGTTCGCTCGGCTTGATGATGACACGGTTGCCGGCGGCGAGCGCGCCGATGGCGGGCGCGAGCGTCAGCTGCAGCGGATAATTCCACGGCGCGATGATGCCGACGACGCCGAGCGGCTGCGGCATCAGCCGGTTGCGCGCGGGCAGGAATTGCAGCGCCGTCGAAACGCGCTGCGGCGCCATCCAGCTGTTGAGGTGTTTCGTCGCATGACGGATCTCGGAGAACACCATCATGGTCTCGGCGATATTGGTCTCGACCGCGCAGCGGTGGCCGAAATCGGCCGAGATCGCCTGCCGGAAGCGCTCCTCGTTGTCGGCGACGACAGTGCGCAGCCGTGCCAGCCGGTCGAGCCGCTCGGCGAGGCCGGGCGCCGGCTCGGCCCGCGACCGCGCGACCATGGCATGGAAGGCGTCTTCGAGGGCTCGCAACGGGGCGCTCAGCGGGGATCGGTCCAAGGGGCGATCCGAGGGGCCGTCCAGGGCGTGGTCCATGGCGTTCTCCCCTTTTAAGTGGCGTTTCCGCGCGGTTTTGTTGCCAGCAAGCTGGCCCCTTGTGGAACTTCTGGCAAGGGCGGGCCAAACAGGCCGCAAATTCGTCCACCGCGCTGTCATAAAGTCGAAAAAAACGTCCCCGCAGCCCTTTCCAAAGGCACGTCGGGTTGGTACATACCGCCCGCACCCAACGGGCTTTGCCCGGGGTTGCCTTCCAAGGAAGCCTTCGGGACGGACGAAGCAAGCCACGCGAACAGCGCCGGCCCTTCATTCACCGTCCCCGGCACTTTCACGAAGGCAAAGCAACGGTTAACGCGGGGTGGAGCAGCCCGGTAGCTCGTCAGGCTCATAACCTGAAGGTCATAGGTTCAAATCCTATCCCCGCAACCAAGTTCGGACCTTACCGGTCCCGATCCGAAAATGGCCCGCGCTGAGCGGGCCATTTTTGTTTTGGCCGCGCTCCGGTGAAAACGTCGGCCGCAGCTTACGCAAGAGTGGGGGACGCCTCACTCCGGATAGCTAAGGATCATCTTCAGTAGCTTCGGAAACCGCGCATTGATGTCCTCTTCGCGCAGGACATTGCGGTGCTGGACGCCTTGCTTGGACGTCCGGATCAGGCCGGCCTCGCGCAGGATGCGAAAATGGTTCGACAGGGTCGACTTCGCCATGTCAGGGCAGGGCGCCGCCTCGGTGCACGACATGCAATCGTTCTGTGCGGCCAGGCTTTTGACGATCCGCAGCCGCATAGGGTCCGCGAGCGCTCCCAGCACCCCAGCCAATGAAATCTCGCTCCGCGGTGGGTGAACGAACTGCACCATGCACAAAATATAGCACCTCCCTTGAACTCATTCAATAGTTCATTAGTATTGAACTATTGAATATCGGCGTCGTGCCGGATGATGGAGAAGGTGATGACCAAGAGACTCGAAGGAAAAGTTGCGCTCGTGACCGGCGCATCCAAAGGCATCGGTGCCGAAATCGCCGCCCGGCTCGCGGCCGAGGGCGCGGCGGTCGCCGTCAATTACAGCTCCAGTAAGCAGGCCGCCGACCGCGTGGTCGCCGCCATCGTCGCCAAGGGTGGCAAAGCCGTCGCGGTCCACGGCAATCTGGCCGACGCCAAGGACGTGACAAGCGTGGTCGCAGAGACCGTAAAGGCGTTCGGCGCGATCGATATCCTCGTCAACAACGCGGGCATTTACGAATTCGCCCCGCTGGAGGCCATCACGCCTGAGCATTTCCATAGGCAATTCGACCTCAATGTGCTTGGCCTGCTGCTGGTCTCGGGCGAAGCGTCGAAGCACTTCAACGCCAATGGCGGAAGCATCATCAACATCAGCTCCGGCGTATCGACCATCGCGCCGGCGAACACAGCCGTCTACACCGCGACCAAGGCGTCGGTGGATGCAATCTCCGCCGTCCTGGCGAAGGAGCTGGCGCCGCGCAAGATCCGCGTCAACGCCGTCAACCCGGGCATGATCGCCACCGAAGGCGTCGTCTCGGCCGGCCTGCACGAAGGTGACATGCGCAATTGGATCGAATCCACCACCCCGCTTGGCCGCATCGGCAAGGTCGAGGAGATCGCTGCCGCGGTGGCCTTCTTCGCTTCGGACGACGCATCGTACGTCACGGGCGAGACGCTTCACGTCACCGGCGGCCTTCGCTGAACTTGTCGGCTTAAGGAGGAAATGGCGCGCCTTGCGCGCGCCATTTTTGCTCGGAGCGCAAAGGCAGCTCAGAACTGCGCAATAGCCTTCCCGTCCGCCGCCGACCAGGATCGACAGCGCCTCGGCGTGCGGGGAGATCCGGGAGTCATTGCCTCCCCCGTGCCTGTCGGCGAGCGCGGGAGGTGCGGCAGCCATTCTGACGCGTCGAATGCATCCGAAGTTCAGGGTCTGTGCGGACAGACCATCGTCAGATAGAGCAGCGTCGGCGCCTTGTCCTCGCCATCGCAATACTCCCACTCCAGCCGAATCTCATGCCGTGCGCATAGGCGTCGCTCGCCTTGTGCGTGACGATCTTCGTCTTCATCGGGATCGGCGGCTCGGAGTTGAAGCACTTCCGGACGCAAGCATCAAGCAGATCGCATCGCGTCAAGGGGATGACGCCCGGCTCGTCTTTGGACAACGGGATCGTGTTGGGCTGGGTGCTGAGGTCGACGCGAGCCCGGCCCTTTTCCTTGTGCCAGTACGCCCCGCTCCCGGCGGGCCATTTGTCCGCCGGCGTCAGGATCAGGTGATACTGCCCGTATTCCAGGGTCGGCAAGTGGATGTCCGGGGACGCCTTGAGGATGTCCACGCTCCGCTGCATGTTTTCCAGCGGAAAATAATTGTCGTTCATCAAATCTTTGAATGGCTCTTCGCTATATACTCTCGCGCCCATTGTCTTTCCTCCAAATCTGGCGTCGCCGGGCGCAATATTTGGCTGTCCGGCAACACCGACCCACCCAATAGCCCGCCTTGCGCGGAATGAAGTTACCACCCAGCAGCGTACCCCGTCCATCCAAGGACCCTTCGTCAAGTGCGGTCTGTCGATTGTGTGCCGGTGTGCTGATTGCTTGGCAGCCGTCATCGAGTAGTCTTACATTCGTTGCTCGCGGCCTCTTGCACGAGCCAGGCCGCAACCGCTCGAAGGCGCTGGAATGCACTGCTTCACATGCCAGTCTACAATCACCCCAGGCGACAGCTGGTGCGCCAAATGCGGGGCGGCCGTGCGTCACCGCGTCGAACCGGATAGCGAGCGGCGGTTTGTGACGATCCTTCGTGCGGATGTCATCGATTCCACCGGTCTTGTTGCCGAATTGGAGCCGGAGGAAGCGGTCTCTCGCTTGGAGCCCGCACTGGCTGCCATGAGGGGCGCGGTGCGTCAGTTCGGAGGCATCGTCAGCAAGGAGCTTGGCGACGGAGTGGCAGCGGTGTTTGGTGCCCCGATCGCCGATGACAACCATGCCCCGCTGGCGTGCCATGCGGCCATCGAGCTCGTCCGGCGGGTTGCAGGCCTGGGGGATGCCGGGCTTCAGGTCAGGATCGGCCTGCATTCCGGACACGTCGTCGCCTATATGGTCGCCAGCGAATTCTCCAAAGTCTACGAGATCGGCGGCGCCGCCCAACATCTGGCCGCGCGGCTGGAAGCGGCGGCAGAAGCCAACCAGATCTACGTGTCGGAAGCTTGCCAGCAACTCGCGGACGGGCACGTCCGCTTCGATTTTCTGGGCCGCAAGGCATTGCGTGGCTTCGCGGAGCCCCTGCCGGTCTACCGGGTCATGGGCGCGAGCGACCTTTCGAGCTGGAGAGTGCGGCGGGCACGCAGTATTTCTCGGTTCGTCGATCGAACTGTCGAGCGCGCCTTGTTGAGACGCACGGCGGATAATGCCGGCTCGAGCCGACAGACCGTTCTTCTGCTGGGGGACGCTGGCATAGGAAAGTCACGACTGGCGCACGAATTTGCCCAGGACCTGAAGGCCGCGGGTTGGCGCCTGATCGATGCGGAGTGCAGCCCGAATTTGCAGGGAGCGCCATTCAGCACGCTCAAACGCGTGCTGCTTTCGATTTTTGAGACGACAGCAAGGGAAATGGGCAGCGCACGCGACCCTCGGTCCGATTTGCCGGTGATCGAACAATGCGCCGTCGAGGCTGTGCTGGACCTTCCGATCTCGCATCCGCAGTGGGATGAACTGGAGCCTCACGCGCGAGGACGTGCAATTTCCGACGCGAGCTGCGCCATTGTCGGGAGTGTAGCGCGTCACCAGCGCACAGTGCTCCTGATCGAGGACCTGCATTGGATCGATCGGGCCAGCGATACTGTGGTGGCTGCTCTGTCGTCACTACAGGCCGCCGGTCTTCTTGTGCTCCTTACAAGCAGGCCGGACGGCATGCCATTCTGGGTCGCGCGCTGCCAGGCTGAAGTCGTTGCGATGCGCCCATTGGACAATGATTCCAGTCGGGACATGCTGGGCGACATGCTCGGGTCATCGGACAATGCCGATCTGAAAGACCGGATCATTTCTCATACGGCCAACGTCCCACTCTTTATCGAGGAGGTCTGCCGTGGCCTCAAGGACAACGGCACGCTTCGGGGCCAGTGGGGCGACCTCGCTTTGGTCCGTCCGATCGACGAGCTTGGAATTCCCACGAGTATCCAGGGGGTCATTGCTGCGCGGCTCGATCGCTTGGCGAGGCCGGAACGCCAAATCTTGCAGATCGCGGCTACTCTGGGGCGACGATCCAGCGAAGCCATATTACGGAGCGTCGCGGCGCTCCCCGAAGACGTCTTTCAGACCTCCTTGGCGGCGCTTGATCGAGTCGATCTGCTGGTCAGGATCGATAGCGAATTGGAGAGCGTTCTTGAGTTTCGGCACGACATGGTCCGCCAAGTGACCTACGAATCGATGGTCGAAAAAGTGCGTGAAAGCATTCATTCGCGCATTCTATCGGCGCTAGAGTCCGACGGACGAAAATCCAGCGATTCTGACGAGCTTTGTTATCATGCGACTCGTGCAAAGGATTGGGACAGGTCCTTTGTCCACGGCCGGGCGGCAGCGCAAAAGTGTCTGGCTCGTTCTGCGTTTTCAGATGCTGCCACCTACTTCCAAACCGCGATGAAGTCGCTGGATATGATGCCGACGGGGCCTTCGCGTGAAGCTCGCGCGATAGATGTTCGTATCGAAGCACGCTCGGCCTTCATGGCGTCTGGATTGGTGGCCGAATGGTTTGAGCTTGGAAGAGAAGCGGAACGGCGGGCTAATGTCATAGATGATACTGCAAGAAAGATCGCCGCCATGACCGTCAGAGCGGCCGCCCAGAACTTTTACGGTACGCCGATCGAGGCGGTTGCAACCGGTGAACAGATCGTCAGCCTTGCGGAGCACGGGGGAGATCTCGGATGGCTCAACGTTGCGCTGTATGGCTTAGGGCAGGCCTATTTCCTCGCCGGACGCTACCGGGAAGCAGAGCGGACGGTCGCAAGAGCCTGCTATCGACTGGAGGGGCCAAATGCCGACGCCCCCAAGAGCACCATGCCTAAATATGTGCTCCTGCTCTGCTGCATGATGAAAAGCTTCACCCACACGGTGATGGGCGAGTTCGATCTCGCCGAGCAGCTTCAGCAACAGGCCGCCGCGATCGCGGAGGAAACCGGCCGCCCCTACGACCGTGTCGCCGCGGCCTATAGCGGCGGCTGGCTGATGCTCGGCCGCGGCGAGCCGGCGGCGGCCGCGGCCATTCTCGAGGACGGTTTTGTCCTGGCGCAGAAGCACGGCATCCGGCTGTTCGTGCCGGTGCTCGCCTGCCATCTCGGCATGGCCTATCTGGAGCAGGGGCTGTTCGACCGCGCGCGCGGCATGCTGACAGAGGCGCGGGAGGAGGCCAAGGCGGTCGGCTATACCTCGGCGGTGCTGCGCAGCTCGATCTACCTGGCGCTCGCCACCCACCGTCTCGGCGACGTCCAGGCCGCGCAGAACATGCTGCGCGAGGCGCGCAACACCGCGCGGCAACAGGGGTTCTCCGGGCTGGAGGCGGAGGCCCTGTTCGGCGAGGCCGTGGTGACGCCGCCGTTGGATGCGGAGGCCAAGGCGGCGATCCTTGGCGCCCTGCGCGCGACCATCGCGATCGCCGCCGAGAGCGGCGCGCTGCCGCTGCGGCACAAAGCCGAGGCGATGCTCAACGAAATGCAGGCGACCGATGACGAGCTCAGCTGACGGCAGCGGTGGCCGGGCCGCCATCGCGGGCCAAATCTGCCCGACGCGTCAAATAAATTCAGTAATCTTCGCAAGGACTTAGCTACTGTGCATGGGGTTGTTTTCGCTCTTTTATTTTGAAGGGCCCCCCATGGTGCAGCGCGGAGGACGGCACGCTGGTGCGGCCCGCTCCGATGACTATGCCCTTGCACGCGCAGCAAGGTCGGCTACCGTCGGCCCTGGCCACACGGCCAGGCGACTTTTGATTTCAATTTTTTAGCATCCGATTTTCCGGCGCCGCGACGGCGCGACGCCCACCGAACGAGGCGGGGCCATGATCACACGGGACCAGTCAGCGCTGCTCGCGCCGGTCGAGCGCGACCTGCGGCTCGATCTCTTCCGCGGCATCGGTCTGTGGATGATCTTCCTCGACCACATCCCGCACGACGTCGTGGCCTGGCTGACCTTGCGCAATTACGGCTTCAGCGACGCCGCCGAATTCTTCGTCTTCATCTCCGGTTATCTGGTCGGCTGGATCTACGGCCCGATCGTCGCGGGCGGCTGGTTTGCCGCCGCGCTGAAGCGGCTGTGGCGGCGCGCGGTCGAGATGTATGTCGCCCACATCATGCTGTTCCTGCTGTTCACGGCACAGATCGCCCGCACCGCGCGCCGCTTCGACAATCCGATGTACGAGCACGAGTTCAATGTCTTCAATTTCCTGTCGCATCCGGACGAGCTGATCGGGCAGGCGATCCTCCTGAAGTACAAGCCGGTCAATCTCGACGTGCTGCCGCTCTACATCACGCTGGTGTTCGCCTCGCCTTTCATCGTGTGGTGCCTGGTGCGGCGGCCGAACCTGACGCTCGCCGCGTCCGTGGTGCTCTACGTGCTGGCGCGCTGGTTCGACTGGAACGTCGCCTCCTATCCGCCCGGCACGCACTGGTACTTCAATCCGTTCTGCTGGCAGCTGATGTTCGTGTTCGCGGCCTGGTGCGGCATCGGCCAGATCGACAAGATCGCGAGATGGGTGTGGTCCAAGGCGGCAATGACGTTGGCCGCGGCCTGGCTGGCGTTCGCGCTGCTGATCGTGATGACCTGGCACGTCCCCTCGCTCGATGCCCTGATCCCGAAATGGATGATCAAGGCGATCTACCCGATCGACAAGACCGACCTCGACATGCTGCGCTTCACGCATTTCCTGGCGCTGGCAATCTGGGTGACGCACCTCATCTCGCGCAAATGGCGGACCCTGCACGGGGCCTGGCTGCGCCCCGTGATCCTCTGCGGTCAGCATTCGCTGCCGATCTTCTGCCTCGGCGTCTTCCTGTCGTTCTCGGCGCACTGGATCCTGACGCAATACACCAAGGGCGTATGGGAACAGCTCGCGGTCTCCGTCGTCGGCATCGTCATCATGATCGCCGCCGCCTGGCTGCTCGACCGGGCCGAACGGGTGCCGAACCTGTTCGTGAAGGTGACGGAGATCGAGGAGGCCGACACCGTCCTGGAAAGCGCGCCCGCGGACAGGTCTGCCGTGGCGCCCGCGGGTCATTGAGGATCGCCGGCCTGCATTTTCGTGGAGAGATCCAACGGAGAAGTTTATGTCCAGACTTGTGTTGACGATCGCCGGCACCCTCCTGCTTCTGATCTCGGGTGCATCGGCGCAAGCACCCTCGCCGGAGGCGATGAGCGCGGCGCGCAAGCTCGTGGTCACCCTGAAGATCGCGGATCAGTATCGCGCGCTGTTGCCGCAGCTCCTGCTCAAGCTGAGGCCCGTGGTCGCGCAGGACAGGCCGGAGATCGAACGCGACTATGACGCAGTGACGGCACCCGGCTCCGAGATCTACACTCCGGCCCTCACCTCGATGATCGACCAGGTCGCCGCTCTCTACGCCCAGAGCTTCAGCATCGACGAGCTGCGCCAGATCGAGGCCTTCTATGTCCAGCCGGCCGGGAAGAAGCTTCTGGAGAAGTCGGATGCGCTGGCGCAGGCAAGCGCGCAGATCGGCCAGGACGTCGGCCAGAAGACGGCCGACGAATTGAAGCAGCGTCTCATCGAGGCGCTGCGCCAGAAGGGGCACAAGCTCTGAGCTTGCCGCGCTCGCTGGCTGATTGACGCGGCCAGCGCCCGCGCGGCTCGACGTGTTCTTGGGGCCGCAAATCTATCTCGGCGCCTCCGGCGTGATCACGGGCAAGCCTGCGGCCGACAACATCCTCTCATTGATCCAGGCGCACAAGGTCACGTCGTTCTTCGCGCCGCCGACGATCTGGATCGCGGGCAAGCGCGAGCTGCGCCAGCGCTTCGTCGGCGGTGAACGCTCGACAAGGCGATCCAGAAGAATTTTGGGACTTGACGCATTCCTCTTCTCGCTCTCCCGCAAGAACAGGGAGAGCGAAAAAGGACGCCTCAATACTTCTTCACGTGGGCACCGAACGCGAACCACAGCGCCATCGACGCGAGGCCAAAACCGCCGAGCAGCAGGAACGTCGGGCCGTAGCCGATCCATTGCGCGATCCAGCCGCCAAGCGCGGGACTGAGGCTCGCGCCGATGCCCTGCACGGTGATCACGGCACCCTGGCCGAGATTGATGCGGCCGGTGCCGTTGAGCGCGCGCGCGACCATGCCGGGGACGGCAACCGTCTGGAGTCCCGTGCCGATGCCGTCGAGCACCTGCATCGGTACGACGCCCCACCAGCCCGTGACGAAGAAGGCGAGCACGCCGCGGATGGGCAGGAACATGAAGGAGACGAGGATGACAGGCCAGTAGTTGCGCTTGCTCGCCGCTTTCATGGCGATCAGCGACGTGATGATCATGACGCCTTGCGCGATCACCACGGTGGTCGCGACGAAGCTCGGGCCATTGGCTTGGCCTTCCGCGACCGCCGCCAGGCCATAGAGCGGAACGATGGCGGCATTGCCGAGATGAAACAGCGCGAGCGCCAATGCCAGCACCAGCAGCGCGCGGTGCTTGAGCAGCATCGTGAACGCGTCCGGCGCGCTGTCGGGATCGTCCTCCTTGCTGCCGCGCGCAGCGCGATCGTCGATCGCCTTGGCCGGGATCATCATCACGCAGGCGATCGCGATGGCGCCGAACACAGCCGCCAACACGAACACCGAGACGTAGCCGAACTTGTAACCCAGATAGCCCGACAGCGCGGCGCCGACCATGTTGCCGGCGTGGTTGAAGGCCTGGTTGCGGCCGTTGAGCGCGTTGAAGCCCTTCTGCTTGGCAATGCCGAGCGTGATGCCTGTGACAGCCGGCACGATCGCGGCGCTCGCAAGGGATTGTGCGACTTGCGAGAACGTCACTGCCCAGAAATTCTGCGAGATCAGGATGATCGCGGACGCGAGCACCACGCAGATGCCGGGAATCACGACCCACATCCGCTTGTTGCGGCTCGCGTCGATGAAGCCGCCGATCGGCGTGGTGATCAGCATGCCCGCGACATTGCCGATCGTCATCGCGGTGCCGATCAAGCCGCTCGCCCAGCCGCGCTCCTGGAGGAAGACGCCGACGAAAGGGCCGATGCCCGACTGCATGTCGGCCATGAAGAAGTTGAGAGCGAACAGGGGCCAGATACGAGACGAGGAGGGGGACCGCGATGTCATCGATACCAAAACGTGGTCTCAGCCGGGATACGGCGGGTGGGACATGATCCTTTCAGCCAATCGTTCTGGCGCGGACGAGAGTTTAACGGGCGCTGATCGGGTTGGTTCCAGGTTTCGCCCGGTCGGCGGGGCTTGCGATCACGGCCAGCAATTCCCTATTGACGTTGGATCGTCTTTGTCGGGAGTACGGCATGCCCCTCTGGACCTGCGAAACCTGCGGCGCGCAATTTCCGGGCGAAAATCCGCCAACGTCCTGTGAAATTTGCGAGGACGAACGGCAATACGTCGGCTGGAACGGACAGACTTTCCTCACGCGCGAGGCGCTCTCGGAACGTCACCGCATGGTCTGGCGCGACGACCTCGGCCTGACCGGCATCGCGCTCGAGCCAAGCTTTGCCATCGGTCAGCGCGCGCTGCTGGTGCCGCTCGCGGACGGCTGGCTGATGTGGGACTGCATCCCGCTGGCGACGCCGGAGGCGATCGCGCATGTGCGGTCGCTCGGCGGGTTGAAGGCGATTGCGATCTCGCATCCGCATTATTATGGCGCGCTCGCCGACTGGAGCGAGGCGTTCGGGGGCGTGCCGGTCTATTTGCACGCCGATGATCGCCAATGGGTGACGCGTCCGCATTCCTCGATCGTGCACTGGACCGGCGAAAGCCATCGCCTCTCCGACGATGTGCTGCTGCTGCGCACCGGCGGTCATTTCGCCGGCGCCACCATGCTGCACCATGCGAGTGGTGCGGACGGCAGGGGTGCGCTGCTCACCGGCGATATCGCGCAGGTGACGATGGATCGCCGCTTCGTCAGCTTCATGTACTCCTATCCGAACTACATGCCGCTCAACGCCGCCGCGGTGCGACGGATTGCGGCTGCCGTCGAGCCGCTGGCCTTCGACCGTGTCTACGGCGCCTGGTGGGATCGCAATATCGCCGCAGGCGCCAAGGCCGCATTCGCGGCCTCTGTCGCGCGCTATCTGGCCGCCATCGCATGAGCCGGCGCGAGACCGCATTTATCTTGCTGGTCCACAATAAATGGACTATAAGTACAGTTATTAAGCGTGACGCGACGATGCGTCTGCGGGACCGGCATGATCGATGCATCGCTGTTTCCGCGGCGCGCTTGCCGCGTGAGCGGGAGTTCGGTCCATGACGGCAGGGCGCGACTACGAGATCTTCGAGGCCGGCGACGTCGCGCTCCGGTCCGGGGTCGTCGTCCCTTCGCTCAAGCTCGCCTACAAGACCTACGGCACGCTCAGTCCGGACAAGGACAACGTGATTCTCTATCCGACCTCGTTCAGCGCGCAGCACGCCGACACCGAGTGGCTGATTGGCCCCGACGGGATGCTCGACCCTACGCGGTACTTCATCATCATCCCGAATCTGGTCGGTAACGGGCTGTCGTCCTCGCCGTCGAATACCGCCGCGCCGTTCCCGATCCTGACCTATCACGATGCCATCGCGGTCCAGCACCGGCTGCTCACCGAGCGGTTCGGCATCTCGAAGCTTGCCCTGGTCTATGGCTGGTCGATGGGCGGCATGCAGGCCTATCACTGGGCGGCGCTGCATCCCGATATGGTCGAGCGGGCGGCCGTCGTCTGCGGCAGTGCCCGCTGCGCGGCCTATAATTACGTCTTCCTGGAAAGCGTGAAGGCCGCGCTGACCGCCGACCCCGCCTTCCGCGACGGCCGCTTCGCCGAGAAGCCCGTCGCAGGCTATCGCGCCATGGGGCGCGTCTACGCGGGTTGGGCGATGTCGCACGGTTTCTATCGCGACGAGATCTGGCGCGAAGCGGGCTTCACCTCGCTGGACGACTATCTCGCCCGCAGCTGGGACGCGGCGTTTGCCCGGCGCGATGCCAACGATCTCCTGGCGCAGATTGGGATCTGGCAGAACGGCGATATCAGTCGCTGCGCCACATTCGACGGCGATCTCGATCGCGCGCTCGGTGCGATCACGGCCCACATGCTGCTGATGCCCGCTGCGACCGACCGCTATTTCGACGTGCGCGACAACGAGGACGAACTCGGCCGGCTGGTCAATGCGCGCTCTGCGGTGCTGCATCCGATCCCGTCGCTGCACGGCCATCGCGCCGGCAACCCCGTCAACAATCCGCGCGATCAGGCCTTCATCAAGGCCGAGATCGCGGAGCTCCTCAGCAAGTAGGACAGGCATCCGATCATGAGCGACGCAACGATTTCAGAGTCCGGCCATCGCTTGAAGCCGCTGGCGCCGACGATGCTGCGGGAATTGTCGGTGCGCTCCAATCTCAGAGGTGCCGCGCAAAGCCTCAGCCATTACGGCCTCGTCGTACTAGTCGGCGCGCTGATCTGGAGGGTCTCTTCGACCTGGGGTGTCTTTTGGGCGCTGCCGCTGATAGCGGTGCAGGGCTATCTCGTCGCCTTCCTGTTCATGGCCGTGCACGAGACCGCGCACAAGACGGCGTTCAAGAGCCGCGGTCTCAACCTCGTGGTCGGCTACCTCTCGGGTTTCATCATCGGATTGCCTTACGAATATTATTGCCTGTTTCACTGGGACCATCACCGCTACACCCAGGATCCGGACAAGGACCCTGAACTGGTCGTCGGCGTGAAACCGAAATCCGACACGCAGCTCGCGCTCGCCTATAGCGGCGTGCTTCAGGTCGCCGGACGCCTGCGGCTGATGCTCGGCCATGCCGTCACCGGCAAGGTCGTCGTGCCCTGGATTCCCGAGAACAGGCGCGCCATCATCGTCACCGAGGCGCGCGTCTATGCCGCGCTCTATGCGTTGCTGCTCGTTCTGTCCTTGTGGTTCTCGTCGGCGCTGCTGCTCTGGGTCTGGATCGTCCCGCTGATCATTGGGCAGTTCTTCCTGCGGCCCTATCTCTACGCCGAGCACACCGGCTGCGAGCGTACCCGCAGCGCATTCCAGAACACGCGCACCACCTACACCGGCGCGATCGTCAAATGGATCGCGTGGAACATGCCCTATCATGTCGAGCACCACGCTTATCCCTCGATCCCGTTCCACGCGCTGCCGAAGCTGAACGGGATCGTCGACGGCGAGATCGTCCATCGTGGCCGCGGCTACATCAGGACGACGCGCGAGACGTGGGCCTGGTTTCGGCGACATAGACAGGCCGGCTAGCCGAAGAAAGTTGACGCGCAAAGGCCCCGATCGCGGTGCGATCGGGGCTTTGTCGTGAATACGAGATATCAGTAGATCCCGTACGCGCACACGTTGACGACGCGGACGCGCAGGCCGTGGCGGGTCTGGACGACGCGCTCCTGATAGCAATTGTTGACGCCGCTGTTGACGTAGACGCCGCCAAAGCCCCAGCTGGGACCCCAGTGATGGTGAAAGCCGTGGGCCGACGCGGCGGTGGGGGCGAGAGCGGCAACGCCGAGCGAGCCGGCGGCGATCAGACCAAGTGCAAGCTTACGAAACATCTTCATTCTCCAGTGTGGCGCAAGGGCCGTTGTTGTGTCCCTGCATCTCGGTCGAGCCGAAACGCGGATGCGTTCATGCAGGCAGGGGAGAATCGTGTTTCAGGAGTGTTTCGTCGGTCGCGGCGCGTTGCGCCGCCGTCCTGTTTTCCGCGCCGCGCGATAGCGCACAGCCATCGCCTCTGTCAGCTCCGCCATCTTCTCGCGCAGATCGGCCGGTTCCAGCACTTCGGCCTCGGGCCCGAGCCGCAACAATTCGGCGGCGGCATGCCATGACGTCTTGCCGGTCGGCACTCTGGCAATGCGCCAGCCATCTGCATCTGCGGTGTCTTCGAGCTGCGTACGCGCCCTGACGTAAGGTTGGCTCAGTGCGTCGAGCAGTTTCACGCCGAAGGGCGACAGCCGGACGATCGCGACATTGGGATGCATCTCGGCCTCGAGACGCAGCGTTGCGTCCCGCCAATAGCCGGCGAGATCGAAACCGGCGGGCCGCTCACAGCGATCGTCGAGCGCCGTGCAATCGAGCACGCGCGCGACGCGATAGGTCCGCACGCTGCCGTCGACCAGACCTGCGAGATACCAGCTGCCGCCTTTCAGCACGAGACCGAGCGGCGCGACGCGGCGGTGCTTCTCGGCGCGCCAGCTCTGGTAACGGATTTTGATCAGTGTCCCGCGCAGGGTCGCGGCAGCGATGGTGCGCAGATGCTTTGGCTCTTCCGCCTCGCCGAACCAGCCCGGCGCGTCGAGGTGAAAACGCTCCTGCATCCGGCTGGCATCTTCGCGCAAATTGGCGGGCAGGGCGGCCATCAGCTTGTTCTGTGCGGCGATCATCGCCGCATCCAGCCCGAGCGCCGCCGCCGGGCCTGGCAATCCCGCCAGGAACAGCGCTTCCGCCTCGCTTTGCGACAGACCGTTCAGTCGTACGCGATAACCGTCGAGCAGGCGATAGCCGCCCTCCGCACCGCGGTCGGCATAGACAGGGACGCCGGACGCCGCGAGCGCATCGATGTCGCGGTAGATCGTGCGCACCGAGACTTCGCAGGCCTCCGCGAGCTCGGGCGCGGTGACCTGCCTCTTGGCCTGGAGGGTGGTGAGGATCGACAGCATCCGGCTCGCGCGCATGATCCTTTAAACCATACCTGACACAGGATGTCAGGTATGGTCCGCTACAACGCCATCGCCAGCCGGCCAGATGGAGACCGCTATGACCGATCCGAACCGCATCACGTTATATTATTCGCCGCAAACCCGGGCCACCGGCACGCGGGTGCTGCTGGAGGAGCTGGGGGCGCCTTATGATCTTCATGTCCTCAACATGAAGGCCGGCGAGCAGCGCCAGCCGGCCTATCTCGCCATCAACCCGCTCGGCAAGGTGCCAGCGATCCGCCACCACGGGCAGCTTGTGACCGAGCAGGTCGCGATCACCATCTACCTCGCCGATCTTTTTCCGGAGGCGGGGCTGACGCCTGCGCTGAACGATCCGCTGCGCGGCCCCTATCTGCGCTGGATCGCCTATTACGGCTCATCCTTCGAGCCGGCCCTGATCGACAAGTTCATGCAGCGCGAGCCGGCACCGATCACGCAATCGCCGTATGCCGACTATGACGTCATGCTCGGCGCGCTCGAGGCGCAGCTGTCGAAGGGGCCGTATCTGCTCGGCGAACGCATGACGGCCGCGGATGTTCTCTGGGGTGTTGCGTTTAGCTGGACCATGATGTTCGGTATCGTGCCGAAGAAGGATGTATTCGTCCGCTATGCCGAACGGATGACGGCGCGGCCGGCGTTCCAGCGTATCACTGCGGCCGATGCCGAGATGGCTGCGCAGCATGCTGCGGCTGCCGGTGGGTAAGGCGCACTAGGCCGGGACGACACTGAGGGTGTGGCGCGCTGTTGCGAAATAATGTCCATCTCACTCAAAACCGAGGCAGTCGTTTTTCCGCGAACGCCTTGATGCCTTCCTTGATCTCGTCGCCGCGCATGCTGTCGCGGTGGCGCTGGTCGGCGGCTTGCTGGTCGAGTTCGCCGCGGGCGAATTCGTTGATCGCCCGCTTCATGCCGCGCATCGCCTGCGGAGCGTTGCCGGCGAGGATGTTGGCGAGCTTGTCGACCTCCTCGTCCAGAAACTCGACCGCCACCATATCGGTGAGGTAGCCGATCCGCAGCATCTCCGGCGCGCTGATCTTTTGCGCGGTCAGGAACAGTTTTTTTGCATTGTCGACGCCGAGCCGCGTCACGTAGCGTTTGATGCCGCTGCTGTAATAGTGCAGCCCGAGCCGGGCCGCGGGCATGAACATCTCCGCGGTATCGACGCCGATGCGGAAATCGCAGGCGAGCGCGAGATCGGTCGAGCCGCCATAGACGCCGCCATTGAGCCGGCAGATCGTGGGTACGCCCAGATCCTCCAGCCGGTTGACGACGACCTCGAACGCCGAGCCCGCGCTCTGCTGCTCGTTGGCACTGACGGCACGCTCGGCAACGGAATTGAGATCGTAGCCCGCGGAGAAGGCCCGTCCCGTGCCGGTCAGCACCAGCACGCGGATGGCGGGATCGGCCTCGACCCGGTCGAACAGTCTGACCAGCTCGCCGAGATCCTCGGCCTGGAGCCGGTTGAGATGTTGGGGCCTGTTGAGGCGAATGGTGGCGCGTGCGCCGGTGATTTCGAGCACGGGGCCAGAGGCCGCGTCGGTGATATCCGACATTCTTGTCTCCATTTATTTGTTTTCGAGCGTGCGCCGCTTCGCCTCTGCATCGATGGTCTCGGCGAGATCGGGATGCCGTGCCATCAGCACGCGGAAGTCGACGAGGTCGAGCACAAGGAGCCGCGACACCTTGGTGGTCGAGACATTGGCGCCGCGCAAATTGTTGCCGAGCAAGGCCATCTCGCCGAAGAAGGCGCCGTCGCCGAGCTGCACCTTCTTGCCGGGCAGGTCGACCTCGACCTCGCCGGCGGCGATGAAATACATGCAGTCGCCCTGCGTACCCTTGCGGATGATCATGGTGCGCGCCGGCAGCTCCATGGTGCGCAGCATGTGGGTGACGTCGGCGATGGCGGCCGGCCCAAGCGCCGCGAAGAACGGCACCTTGCTGACGGATTCCCAGGTCTTGAGGAAGTTGTCACGCCGGGTCTCGGCGGCAAAGCCGGTCGCCAGGATGCCGGTCCAGAGGCCGAACACACCGAGGCCGGAGATCATCACCAGCGCGGCCACCATGCGGCCCAGCGGCGTCACCGGCACGACGTCGCCATAGCCCGTCGTCGTCAGGGTTGCGACGGCCCACCACAGTGCGGCGGGGACGCTGCCGAACGTCTGGGGCTGCACGTCCCGCTCCAGGAAATATTCCGCGACCGAGGCCAGGAAGACCACCATCAGGAAGATCACGAGCACGCTGACCAGCGGTCCCGATTCCAGCACCAGCACGCGGCGGAGCTGCCGCAGGCCGGGAATGCCGGGCACCACCTTCAGCACCCAGAGCACGCTGAGCAGCCACGCCGTCCTGGGCTCGATCCCGAGAATCAACGCGGCCGGCACAGCCAACGCTCCGACTGTGTCGACCAGCCCGGCGGAGGAGGACATGTAGAGTGCAAGGCGCCCCTGTCGCGCCATATGGCGTAGCCGGACCACCCATTCGAACACGAAGTAGACGAGGCAGGTCCAAAGCAGGGCATCGACCCAGCGATGCGCTGTCTCATAGGCCGGGTTGACCGTCAGCAGCACCATGGCGAGCACGCCGACGGCGACGGCCACGTAGGCCGCCCTGGTCATGTTGCGGCCGGCTGTGGCGGCCGCGAACTGGGCCATAGCGGAGATCAGCGGCTTGGACATGCGGGACGGCGGCTCGGTTTTGTCTTTGCGGTCCCCGGCTGGAACCTCGGTGCCAAAGTGCCTGCCCGGGCCGAGGTCGTCAACGACGGGCGCGTCCGCCGGCCACGCGCCGCTACTTGAAATGCGGCGGTTCGTCGTAGCCGCGACGGCTGCTGAAGAACAGCAGCACCATCAAGCCGATGCCGACAACAACGGAAAACCCGGCCCCCAGCGCCAGCGCCACATAGCCTTCCGTCGGGATCGGCTCGCCCTCGACCGTCATCGCGGAATAAGCGAAATAGCCAACCGCCGCCAACATTCCCAGCAGGAAGATGATGAGGAGTGCACGCATGGCGCGGTCTCCGGTTGATCCGAGAACAAACGGTTGTGGACGGGGACGGTTCCCGGACTAGGGCCCCCCGGTCGCTCGGCCCGCCGCAGGCGGGCGTCTCGAAGGATGGCCGCAGTCGAGCTTCGATAGGTCAGGCACTCTGAGCTGTCTTCACCACCACGACATTGCTCTCGTCGTGGTGGGGAGGGGCCACATCCTGAGCTGCCTTCTCGCTCTCGCCGGCATGGCGCTTGAGGTAGTCGCGGCGCATGCCGATCTCGTCGCGGACGAATTCGTAGCCGAGCTTGAACGTGTCGAGCCCGTCGGTACTGATCGTGCCGTCTCTGAGGCCGATGACGGCGCCGCGTAAAATGCCTTCCAGCTCGTCCTGGAGACATTCGAGCTGGTCCAGCGAATGAGCGTGTTCGATCCGCTCACCGATGTCGAGAATGGCGGTGGAGAGCTCGCTCGCCTTCTCCGGCGCGATCCGGGTGATCTTGGCGTAGATCGCGGCGAAGATCGAGCCGATGACGCTGAGCGCGGCAGCGCCCAGATACATCAGGTCGCTGTACTTATCCATGAACGACTTGGTGTCGTCGTTGATGTAGTCGGCCGCCCCTTGATGCGCCATCACGAAGGCGTCCTTCTCGACGGAGGCGGGCTCGATTCTGCTGGCAAAGCCGCTGTCGAGCCCGAGCGCGGACTTGTTCTCGTAGACGGTGCGCGCGAGTTCCCCGGCCGCCGTCGGCGACATCCTGGATTGGGCGACCAGCAACCATTCGAGACCGATCGTGTCGAGATCGTCGTCGGGAATTTCCGGCGATGCAGACAGCGTCCCCGCCGTCAGCGTCTCGCTGGAAATGCCGGGGATCCTGCGCGCCAGCGCTTTCGCCTCGTCGATCGCGTTCAGTGTGAAGCCGCCACGCCTGGCGACCTGCTCATACGCCTTGTCCCGCACCGCCCGCGAGGCGTGAACGATGGCGACGACCGCGCCAAAGCCGCTCGCCGGCGCGAACAGCTTGTCGAGCGTTGCGCCCTGCGGCGCCATCTGGATCTTCGCCGCGTCCGGACCGTCGGGAATGTCGAGGATGCCGCGGACGAAGGCGAGCGAGGATTCGCTGTCGGCGAGGACGGCGACCTTCTTCTTCTTCAGCTCGGCGAGCGACTTGATCTTTTTGTTGCCGGGCCCGAGCAGCAGCACGAGATCGTGCTCGAGGATCGCGAGCGTGCGTGCCCGCAGCGGCACCTTGGCGTCGGTGCGGAGCACCGCGAGGTCGGCCTGCTTGCGGTCGAACTGGGCGATCGCCTTGGCGTTGTCGGCGTTGTTGACGATCTTGATCCGGAAGCGCGAGGCGTTGTTCTTCAGGACGGCGGCGAGCTTGGCTGCGAACAGCGCCTCATCGCTGTTGGGCGCGCCGACGGCAAAGGTCAGCGTTTCCGAATTGTGCACCAGCATGCGGCCGCCCCAGACGGTGGCAAGCGACAACAGCAGGGTCAGCACGACGTAGAGGAAGACCTGCTGCTGGTTGGTCTTGATCACCTTGGGTCGCCGGGGCGGTGGCTCGATCGGCGATGAGGTCGGGCCCTCAGTACTCATGGCAGCACTCTGGCCTTATGCTTCCGGTGGCGGGCGGCTCGCGGATGTGATCGCTGCGGTCGCCCTGCAATTCGTAAACGTCTGAAAAAAGAACGATATTCTCTACCGGCGATGATAGCGCGCAGCCCGCGGAATGCAAATTCCGAGCCGAAGGTAACCTTACTCAAGTCGGCCGCGGCGATTGGCCATCCTATCACCAGTTAGCCACAGTTGGCGATTTTCCGGTTCCCCCCGGCTGCATTCCGCCGCGGGAGGTGTCATAAATCGCAAGTTCCGGCGATTTGACCGGTCCAGGAAGAGATTGCGCTGAACGCTCCAATTCTTCTTGTCACGTCAACGAGGGCGCCTTGTCGTTTCCACCCCTGTCATCGGCGGTTCCGGTCGAAGCCCTCATTGGTTGGATGTTGCTGCTGACGTTCAAGCACATCATCGCCGATTTCGTCCTCCAGACCGCCTGGATGGCGCACGGCAAGGACCAGAAGCACGGCTGGGCCCTGCCGCTCCTGGTACACTGCCTGGTTCACCTCGCGGTTGCGCTGCCGCTGATCCTGATCGTGGCGCCGAAATTCTGGTTCGTGGCGTTGATCGACTTCGTGATCCACATCACGATCGACCGCGCCAAGGGCCTCGTCTCGGCCAATTTCGGCGTCGACCTTGCGCATCCCTGGTTCTGGACCCTGATCGGTGTCGACCAGGCCCTGCACCATCTGACCGGCTTCGGCCTCTCCATCTTCATGGCGGCGAACTGACGGACGACGGCCCTCTGAAGTGGCTGTCGGGCCTGCATGGTTCGAGACGGCGCTTCGCGCCTCCTCACCATGAGGGTGAGAATCTTTCAGCAGAAAACAGACCTCACCCTGAGGGCACGCCGAAGGCGGGCGTCTCGAAGGATGGCCACAGAGAAACCCTTTCCAGCCCATTGATTCGCTGCCCACGCGCAAGCACCCCGGGCGACTACCGGGCAGCGTGGTTAACCTTTCATTAGAGAATTGCACTGCATCTTCGCCCACGAGGGAGAACTGCAATGTTTTCAAGCCGCGATACCTTTGAAGGCGATTCGTGCCCGGTCCGCGACGAGCTCCTTGGCGAGATGTACCGCGCCAGCGAGAGTGGCCTGCCGAGGTTGGTTGAAAGTGTTTCCCCAGACGCGCGCGCCAGGCTGGCGCTGTTCTGCTATCGCCGCAGCCATTTGCACTCGCTGGCGGTCGCGATCGCCGGCAGCTGTAACGAGCGCGACCTGATCGAGAACGGCGGCCGTGTCGGTTCGACGCTCTACGCGCTCGCGCGCGAAGGCGCGGCGAAATCCTCGCCGTCGCTGTCCGGTGGCCGCAAGCCGATCACGCTGTCGACCAAGCCGCTCTCGGTGCTCGCGCCGCTGGACGACGAGATCGACGACGAGATCAGTGAAGCCGTCCCGGCCTAAACGCTCGCGATAATTGGCAGCCCGAATTTCCGTCGCGCCATCGCGCATTCGGCATCACCCGGCATGCATGTGCGGCACACCTCCGGCCGCACTGCGTAGATGCCGCACGCGGTCGCTTTTCCAATTTCTCCCTGCAACGCCGAACAGCGATCGCCTTCGCAGCGCATGCCGGATTGACGCGCGTTGACGAGCGCTTCGGGAATCGCGGCGAGCTCCTCGTCGCTCTCGATCGAGAAGCGAGGCCAGTTCGCCGAATAGCCGCAGCAGGCGCCGCAACTCTGGCAACAGCTCGACAGGTCGACGGGGGCGTTCTCGTCCATCGTCACGTGTCCTTCACGTATCCTTGGGCGGGCCCCAGACCAGGCTTTGCCGCCATTTCGCGCGCAGCACGTCGCGCCTTTCAGGATATCTCTCGTCGGGATAGCTCGCATCCACCACGCGGTCAGTGCGGAAGCTGCGGAAGTCGCCGCGCAGCTCGCACCAGGCCGCGAGCAGGCGCACGGCTTCGAGATAGCCGATCGAAATCGGCCAGATCATGCGCTCGCTGGCGCGGCCCTGCTCGTCGCGATAGCGCAGCATGATCTTCTTGCCTTCGTGGATCTGGGTGCGCGTGCGTGCCATGTCGAGGCGGTCCGGCTCCCTGTTCCAGCTCGGCCGGGCCCGGCTTGCCGGCTCCAGCACGAAGGGGCGCAGGCGCTCGGGGACAGTGTCGGCGATCTTGGCCATCAAATCTTCAGCCGCGCGCGCCAGCGCGGGATCGGCATGGCCGGCGACCCATTGCGCGCCCAGCACCGCCGCCTCGATCTCGTCGGGTGTCAGCATCAAAGGCGGCAGGTCAAAACCCTTTTCCAGGATGTAGCCCATGCCGGCTTCACCGCGGATCGGCACGCGTTGGCCGATCAGCGTGGCGATGTCGCGATAGATCGTGCGCTTCGAGGTCTCGAGCTCGGCCGCGATGGCGTCCGCCGTCAACGGCTTACGCGTGCGCCTCAGCACCTGGATGATTTGAAACAGCCGGTCGGCGCGTCTCATGACGGGTCTCTTGTCGGTGGTTTTTCAGAAGGTGGCGCGCGGCTGCTGACAGGATGTTGGCAGCAGGGGAGTTCTATACCGGGACAACACGTCGACTGAAGAGGATTTGTCCATGATCATTCCAACTCATTTCGGCCCGGCCGCTGCGCTGTGGCGGACCCAGCCTCTACGGATCCAGCCTTTGCAAGTCCTGCGTTTGCAAGTCCGAGCCTGGTACGCATGGGCGTTCGGCCGCCTCGTATCGCTTGATCTCATGGTCCTCGACCTCCGCCTTGCGCTCGCGACCGTGGTGGCTCGCTTCCTGGTCCAGGCCGCGGACGGGCTGGTTCGTCATGTCATGGCCCGCGCCTGGCGGGGGGCCCGTTTCGCAGAAGATATCACGGCTGCTGCCACCATGGTGGCAGCAGCCCGCGGCTAAGTTCCCTCAACTCTTTCGGTCGTTTCAGGAGAGCCTTCATGATCACGCTTTACGGCTTTGGCGCCGGTTTCGGCCTGCCGGAAATCAGCCCCTTCGTCACCAAGACGGAGGTGCAGCTCAAGATGGCGGGATTGCCCTACCGGAAGGAGCGGGCGATGCCGCCCGCCTCTCCCAAGGGGCAGCTTCCTTTCATCGACGATGGCGGCGAGGCGGTGGCCGATTCCACCTTCATCCGCGCCCATATCGAGCGCCGCTACGGCTTCGATTTCGACGCCGGTCTGTCGCTCGTCGAGCGCGCGCAGGCTTGGGCATTCGAGCGCATGATCGAGCATCACGTTTATTTTGCGCTGGTCGGGGCGCGCTGGGTCGACCCGGTCAACTTCGCCAAGGGACCCGCGCATTTCTTCGACGGCGCGCCGGAGCACAATCGCGAGAAGTTGCGCGAGGACGCGCAATTCCGCGTCGCCGAGAACTACCTCCTTTCCGGACTAGGCCGCCACGCGCCCGATGACGACGTCGATCTCGCCGTGCGCTCGCTGTTTGCGCTCTCGGTGCAGCTCGGCGACAAATCCTATCTGATGAGCAACAAGCCCTGCGGCGTCGATGCCACCGCCTTCGGCGCACTCGCTGGGATCCTGACGCCGTTCTTCGAATCCGCCCTGCGCCGTCGCGCCGAAGGATTTCCGAACCTCACCGCTTATGTCGACCGGATGATGGACACTTACTATCCGGAGTTCGCCTGGACCCCGCTGCGGCAGGCGGCTTAAGCACGCGCCCTCTCCGCGCGCTCGCTGCAACCTCGCCCGCTTGCGAGGGCTTTGCGTAAATCGCGAATCTGCGATTCTCTAAGAGACATCTGAAGAGGATCTGGGG
>NZ_JBVVPQ010000045.1:0-62134 GCF_055811695.1 Bradyrhizobium sp. MI1.3
AGCGATTACCCTGACGCCGCGATGAACGAGGCGTATCCACAAACTCCGCCGTCGTCCTGGCGAAAGCCAGGACCCATAACCACCGTGCTAAGTTGCCTTTGACCGCTGTCGGCCCCAGCCTGCCGCAACGGCGACCAGCTGTGGTAATGGGTCCTGGCTTTCGCCAGGACGACCCGGAATGTGTGGCCGGCGCTCAGCTTCAACGGGACGCATCCCATGATCCTCCCCGACGGCTATTCCGACATCCCCGCCGGCAAGATCGTTGCCGTCGTCACCCATCTCGAGATGACCGCGCGCCCTGCGCGCCGCGCCGATCCGCCGGGCGCTCCATCAGGTCTTTGGACCCTGCGCAAGGTCGATACCCCCGCGCTTCATTGGTATCGCGACCTCCATCGTCGCGTTGGCGAGGAGTGGTTGTGGTTTTCGCGGGCGCGCATGAACGACGCCGAGCTCGCCGCAATCATCCACGCACCGGGCGTCGAGGTCTATGGGCTTGTCGTGGACGGCCACGATGAAGGCCTGCTGGAGCTGGACTTTCGCGAGGCCGGCCAGTGCGAGCTCGTGTATTTCGGTGTCACCGCGAAACTGATCGGGAGCGGTGCCGCCCGCTTCCTGATGAACCGCGCGCTTGAGCTCGCATGGTCACGCGACCTGTCCCGCGTCTGGGTGCACACCTGCACCTTCGATCATCCGTCGGCCGTCGCGTTCTACCAGCGCTCGGGCTTCCGCCCGTTCCGCCGCCAGATCGAGATCGCCGACGACCCGCGCCTCGATGGCACCGCGCCACGGACCGCGGCCAAGCATGTGCCGATCATCGGCTAGTGCGCAGCTGCCTTCCGACCGTCAGTGCGAGGAGCCATTGCGACGAAGCAATCCAGACTGTTTCCGTGGAAAGATACTGAGCCTCCCCTAAATCGGTGGCTGGATTGCTTCGCTGCGCTCGCAAGGACGGAGTGTGGCGGTGTCGTCGCGTTTCATTAGGGCTACGCGCTCCCAAGTTGACGCGACGCAAGCAATCAAGCCTCGGAAGCGTAGCCCGGTTGGAGCGGAGCGAAATCCGGCACAGCGTCCCCGCATTCCGCTCCGCTCCATGCGGGCTACACGCTCAAAACACCTCCTGCTTCGCCCGCGCCAGCGAGAACCCGCGCTGCATCGCATTGAAGCACGTCAGCCCCGTCGGCTCCGACCGGCACGTAAACCCCGCGCGCTGCCAGACCTCGCCATAGGACAGCACCGGCAATGACGGGTCCATGATGGTGTCGCCGACGCAGATGCGGCCTGCGCTGCCTTTCGCGCTCATCTCGAAGGCGTTGCCCCATTCCAGCTCGCAATCGGCCGGACGGCGCGGCCGCGTGTCCAGGTTCATGATGTCGCAGCGGAGCACGCCTTGACCATTGTCAGTGAAGAACTGGCAGGCGATGTTTTTCGACGGCGTCTGAAAGCCGATCGGACGGTCCTGCGCGTGGGCGAGGCTCGCGGCCAGCAGGGAGAGCCCGAGTGCGACCGTTGCAAGTCGTTGCGTCATGCATGCTCCTGCGCCCAGCTCTGCCATGCCCGGACTTGATCCGGGCATCCATCGCTTCCTAATCTGAGAAGAGATGGATTGCCGGGTCAAGCCCAGCAATGACAAAGGCTGCCAAACCATGTTCCTGATCGGCCAATACGATTCCCCCTTCGTCCGCCGCGTCGCGATCGCGCTGCGGCTTTACGGCCTCGCCTTCGAGCACAAGCCGTGGTCGACCTTTGGCGATGCCGACAAAATCGCGCCCTATAACCCGCTGCGCCGCGTGCCGACGCTGGTGCTCGACGATGGCGAGGCGCTGATCGAGAGCACGGTCATCCTCGATTATCTCGATGAATTGGTAGGGCCGGAGAAGGCGATGCTGCCGCGCTCCGGCGCCGAGCGCCGGCGTCATTTGCGCATCTGCGCGCTCGCCTCCGGTCTCGGCGACAAGGCGGTCAGCCTGCTCTACGAGCGCGTGCTGCGGAAGGAGCAGCTTGCGCTGTGGGTCGAGCGCTGCCAGGCGCAGATCGCGGACGTGCTGAAAGCGCTGGAGGCCGAGCGCGCCAGGGTGACCACGCCATACTGGCTGGGCGATCGTATCGGCCACGCCGACGTTGTGGTCGCCTGCGTCGTCCGCTTCACCCGTGAGGCGCACCCGCTTCTGTTCGAGCCATCGCGCTATCCGTCGCTATCGGCGCATGCCGACGCTTGCGAGGCGCTGGCGCCGTTCCGGGAGATCGTGCAACCGCTGGCACCGCCGAAGGGGTGAGGCTCTTTCAATCTCTCCCGCGGGCGGTAGGGCCATCGCATATGAAGAAGCATATGGCTGGAAGCTCGGCTGCGGCCATCCTTCGAGACGCCCGCCTGCGGCGGGCCCTCAGGATGAGGGATGCGTATGCGGCAGCACTTCACGCGGATGGATGCAGCTGAGCCTCATCCTGAGGAGGCCGCGAAGCGGCCGTCTCGAAGGACGAGGCGCTCGCTCGGGCGCCGCTGAGACGTCATATGCGTTTGTCCTTCAGCCAGGGGGGAGAGGCGAACCGAGAAGCGCCGCTACGCGAACCCGACCTTGATCAGGATCATCAGGAAAAGGCCGCCGACGACCGCGCAGACCGCGGCACCGATCAGCGGCCCCAGCGCGCCCTCCCGGCGTGCCGGCTCCAGCACGGCCTGCCCCGGCTGGTCCGGATCGTAATAGACCTGGACGCTCTTCCCGGGCCGATATTTCGCAGCGCCCTCTTCGGCGACCTCGCGCAGGCCGGAGATCATGGTGCCGTTCCAATCGACTTCGGTGCCGATGAAGTCGCGCTTGCCGACCCTGTAGGCGTAGCGCAGGTCGACCTGATAGCGGTGGACGAGCTTTGATGTCGTCGGTCGATTGTCGTGCTCGGTCTTCTCTTCGATGATTTCCTCGATCACGTCGCAATGGATGACCCTGCCCGACGCGGTCGGCCAGCGCAGGCTGGCGCTCGCCAGCCGGCGCGTCCGGACATAATCGGCGGCGAAGAACACCCCGCCCACGAGCACGATGATCGGCACCGCGAACGCGAATAGCGGGACGCCCTTGTCGGCGTAGAGCACGTGGCCTGCGAACGAATGCGCGGTCAGGGTGGCGGCGATAATTCCGAACACCAACGTGAACGCCACCAGCGCCGCGACGTTCTGCGCGGCGGCGGGCTCCAGCAGCGCCTCGGTCGGTTGCTTCGGATCGACATGGACCTCGACATGGGCGCCGACCGGATAGCGTCCGGTCAGTTTTGCGGCCAAGACCCTCGTCGTGATGACGGGGCCGCCGACAAAGATCTTGTCGCTTTCCAGCTCCTGGCCGCCGGCCTGATAGCGATAGCGGATGATGGGCTTGGCGTCGTTCCGATCGTCCGAGGAATGCGCCGCCGGCTGGTCGACTCGGGAGACCGTGATGATGCCCTCCACCTTGTCCCAGCTCCGCGCGGCCACCATCCGGCCGCGCATGCGGACCAGGTTGAACAGCGTCAATCCAAACAGCAGCACGGCGATGCCGGCGGCAATCTGTGTCCACATCAATTGTTGGGCGTTCAGCATCCGATTCCCCTGCGCTTCGGCGGCGACCGCCATTGGTCGCAGCGAACGCGGGTTGCGTTCATGGCAGGGGTGCGGCGCCGATCCTATCTCCTCGTGCAGGGCTTGATCTCGCCCGAGGCAGAGTGCATCACGATCGGATTGGGCGACAGTCTGATGCCAAAGAACAATTGAGAGCCGGAGACCTTGTCGTTCGTCCCCTCATGGACGTCCAGATCGAGCTTCGTCGCGATCTCGGAGGTCAGTTTGGCCCTCTCCTCCATCGAAATCGCGTTGTGATATTTGATTTCGTAGACGACGTCGGCCTCCAGCACGGACCGCGTCTGGCACACGACGCCGCCGCTCGAAACGTTCTGAGTGACCGCGTCCTCACACTCGGCCTTCAGCAAGGCGTTGCGGGCCGAGATCAGCGACTCGTCGGATATCAGCAGAATGCTGGCATTCTCGAGCTTGAGGTTGACGGCCTCGACCTGCTGCATTCCGGCGAGGGCCGACAGCTTGTCCTTGACCTGGGCCGACACGTCGAGCCTCTTCTCGAGCGACTGCTTCAGGTCCCGGTCGACGGTCCGCGATTTCTGGATCTTGCCGGTCAGCAGCGTTGGATCGACATCACAAGTCGGATGCAGCTCCAGCCGGCCGTTGCTCAGATACTCGATGGTGTTGATCGTGCCGGGGCCGCCGAACGTGCTTGGCGGCACCACCTCGAAATATCCGGTCTCGGAGAGGATGGCCGTGATCGTCTGCTTCTTCCGCGGGAATCCGGCGTAGACCGCGACCATCACGAGGCCGATCGCGACGAAGACTCCGCTACCAAGCCAAAGCCATTTGCGGCTTGCTATTTTCCCGGGCAGCACAACTGATTTTTCTCGCCGCATGGCACATAGCCTTTCGGACAGTCCGCCGCGGCAATCGTGGGCAGCACGACGAGAGCGATCGCGGCGAGGAACGGTGCAATGAACTGCTTCATTTGTTCGATCCCAAGCAAATCGTCGGTTGAAGGTAGTAGGCCGAGAGAGTAGCGAACCAAGGTTGAGCGGACAAGTGAACGAGTTCACAAGCGGCCGATTCTTGCGAGGGCGCATCCGCAGCTGTTCGATGTGCTGCGTCGTTCCGGTACAGGCTGAGCATTTGCTTCACCAATGTCGTCCTGGCGAAAGCCAGGACCCATGACCCAAATGGGTCATTTGGCGAAGATTGGTCGTTCGGTATTACCAGCGATGGTCACCGATGGATCACGCGGTATGGGTCCTGGCCTTCGCCAAGACGACACCGAACGGACGACACCGAACGTGTGGTACGCGCGCATGATCGCGACGGACGAGGCAGCGAGTGTCAAACGGGCGCGGTCGGCGATCATGCATTCATACAGGTGTTTTGCCCGACGCCGCAAGTCATTTCGGCAAGACCGAAATTTATCGAGCTTTTTCAACCCCATGTCTACTGTGCATGGGGTTGATTTCTCGCTTTTTGTTTGGAGGGCGCCTAACCCGCGCCCGCGCGCTTCTTCTGCCAGACCAGGTGCACCGCGCAGGTGCAGCCCGGCGGATGCGAGGCAAGCTCCTTCGACGTCTCGTCGTTCGCCGGCGTTGCCGCGAACGCCGCCTTGTCGCCTGGGCTCTCTCGCGCCGGGATGTAGTTCAGGATCGGCGCGAGCCAGCGCTCGGCCTCGGCGACGCTCATGCCCTTGCGCGCAGCATAATCCTCGACCTGATCGCGCTCGATCTTGCCGACGCCGAAATAATAGCTCTCGGGGCTAGCGAGATAGAGCCCCGACACCGAAGAGCCCGGCCACATCGCAAAGCTCTCGGTCAGCTTCACGCCGGCGGTGTTCTCGGCGTCGAGCAGCTCGAACAGCGTCGCCTTCTCGGTGTGATCGGGCTGCGCGGGATAGCCGGGGGCGGGACGGATGCCCTGGTACTTTTCGAGGATCAACTCGTCGGTCGAGAGCGCCTCGTCGGGCGCATAGGCCCAGAACTCGCGGCGGACGCGGGCATGCATGCGCTCGGCAAAGGCTTCGGCGAGGCGGTCGGCCAGCGCCTTGCACAGGATCGAGGAGTAGTCGTCATTGGCCATCTTGAACCGGTCGGCGACCACATCCTCGCCGATGCCGGCGGTGACGACGAAGCCCCCGACATAATCGGGCACGCCGGTGGTGGCGGGTGCGACGAAGTCGGACAGCGCGGCGTTGAAACGGCCCTCGCGCTTCTCGAGCTGCTGGCGCAGCGTGTGCAGCGTCGCGATCGTCCTGGTCCGGCTCTCGTCGGCATAAAGCACGATGTCGTCGCCCTCTGCATTGGCCGGCCAAAAGCCGACGGTGGCGCGCGCTCGGAACCATTTTTCCTTGACGATCAGGTCGAGCATTTTCCGCGCGTCGTCGTAGAGCGAGCGCGCGACCTCGCCGACCTTGGCATCGCTAAGGATGGCGGGGAAGCGCCCGGCGAGCTCCCAGGTCTGGAAGAACGGCGTCCAGTCGATATAGGGCACCAGCTCGGCGAGATCGTAGTCGTCGAAGCTCCTGGTGCCGAGGAAGGTCGGCTTCACCGGCTTGTTCGCGGCAAAGTCGACCGGCACGCGGTTGGCGCGGGCGGTCGCCAGCTTCAGCCGCTTCTTGTCGGCCTGGGCGCGCATATGCGCGTCCGAGATCTTTGCGTATTCAGCGCGGACTTCGGCGGCATAGGCCTCGCGCCTCTCGGGCGACAGCAGAGCAGACGCAACACCAACGGCGCGGCTGGCGTCGTTGACATGCACCACGGGGCCGGCGCGATAGCTCGGGTCGATCTTCACCGCCGTATGCACACGGCTCGTGGTGGCGCCGCCGATCAGCAGCGGCAGCTTGAGGCCTTCTCGCTGCAATTCTGCGGCGAAGAACGCCATCTCGTCGAGCGAGGGCGTGATCAGGCCGGACAGCCCGACGATGTCGGCCTTCTCCGCCTTCACGGTCTCGACGATCTTGGCTGCCGGCACCATCACGCCGAGGTCGATCACCTCGTAATTGTTGCACTGGAGCACGATGCCGACGATGTTCTTGCCGATGTCGTGGACGTCGCCCTTGACGGTCGCGAGCACGATCTTGCCGGCGGACGAGGAGCCTTCCGTGCCGATGCCGTTGGCGAGATTGCGCGCCTTCTCTTCCTCCATGAACGGCATAAGCCAGGCGACCGCCTGCTTCATCACGCGGGCCGACTTCACCACCTGCGGCAGGAACATCTTGCCGTCGCCGAAGAGATCGCCGACCACGTTCATGCCGGCCATCAGCGGTCCCTCGATCACGTCGAGCGGGCGCGTCGAGGCCTTGCGGGCCTCTTCGGTATCCTGCTCGATGAATTCGGTGATGCCGTGCACCAGCGAATGCGACAGCCGCTTCGCCACCGGCCATTCGCGCCAGGCGAGATCGGCTTCCTTGGTCTGGGTCTTGTTGCCGCGGAATCTTTCCGCGAGCGCCAGCAGACGCTCGGAGGCGCCGGGGTCGCGGTTGAGGATGACGTCCTCGCACACCTGGCGCAATTCGGGATCGATGTCGTCATAGACGATCATCTGCCCGGCATTGACGATGCCCATGTCCATGCCGGCCTTGATGGCATGATACAGGAACACCGAGTGCATGGCCTCGCGCACCGGCTCGTTGCCGCGGAACGAGAATGACAGGTTGGACACACCGCCAGAAATGTGCGCGCCCGGCAGATTCTTGCGGATCCAGCGCGTCGCCTCGATGAAGTCGACGCCGTAATTGTTGTGCTCCTCGATGCCGGTTGCGATCGCGAAAATATTCGGATCGAAGATGATGTCTTCCGGCGGGAAGCCGACGCGGTTCACCAGGATGTCGTAGGCGCGCTTGCAGATCTCGGTCTTGCGGGCGAACGTGTCGGCCTGGCCGACCTCGTCGAACGCCATCACCACGACGGCCGCGCCGTGGCGGCGGGCGATCTTGGCCTCGTGAACGAACTTCTCCTCGCCCTCCTTCATCGAGATCGAGTTGACGACCGGCTTGCCCTGCACGCATTTCAGGCCGGCCTCGATCACCGAGAATTTCGAGGAATCGACCATCACCGGGACTCGGGCGATGTCGGGCTCGGCGGCGACGAGGTTGAGGAAGGTCACCATCGCGGCTTCCGAGTCCAGAAGACCCTCGTCCATGTTGACGTCGATGATCTGCGCGCCGTTCTCGACCTGGTCGCGCGCGACTTGCAGCGCGGCGGTGTAGTCGCCGGCAGTGACCAGCTTGCGGAAGCGGGCGGAGCCGGTGACGTTGGTGCGCTCGCCGACATTCACGAAAGGAATCGCGTCGGTCAGGATGAACGGCTCGAGGCCGGAGAGCCGCAAGCGAGGTTCGATCTCCGGCACGATGCGCGGCTTGTGCGGCGCGACCGCAGCCGCAATCGCCGCGATATGGTCCGGCGTGGTGCCGCAGCAACCGCCGACGATGTTGACCAAACCATCACGCGCGAACTCGCCGACCAGGCGCGCCATGTATTCCGGGGTCTCGTCATACTGGCCGAACTCGTTGGGCAGGCCGGCATTGGGATAGGCACAAACGAGCGTGTCGGCGACGCGGCCGATATCGGCGATATGCGCGCGCAGATCTTCCGCGCCGAGCGCGCAGTTGAAGCCGATGGTGACGGGCTTGGCGTGCTGCACCGAATGCCAGAACGCTTCCGGCAACTGGCCGGACAGCAGGCGGCCGGACTTGTCGGTGATGGTGCCCGACACCATCACGGGCATGTCGATGCCGCGTTCCTCGGTGATCTCGGCGATCGCGTAGAGCGCCGCCTTGGCGTTCAGCGTGTCGAAGATGGTCTCGACCAGCAGCAGATCGACGCCGCCGTCGAGCATGCCGTTGATCTGCTCGCCATAGGATTTGCGCAGATCGTCGAACGTGACGGCGCGGTAGCCGGGATTGGACACGTCGGGCGAGATCGAGGCGGTGCGGTTGGTCGGTCCGATGGCGCCCGCGACGAAGCGCGGCTTGCCGTCCTCGGCCTCGACGCGGCGTGCGGCATTGCCGGCGAGGCGGGCGCCTTCACGCGCCATCTCGTAGACGATGTCGGCGAGATCGTAATCGGCCTGGGCAATCGAAGTCGTGGAGAAGGTGTTGGTGGCGACGATGTCGGCGCCGGCACGCAAATAGGCGGCGTGGATGTCCTCGATCGCCTGCGGCTGGGTCAGGATCAGGAGGTCGTTGTTGCCGCGCAAATCGCGATGGAAGTTCTTGAAGCGCCCGCCGCGGAAGGCGGCTTCGTCGAACTGGAGGTTCTGGATCATCGTGCCCATGGCGCCGTCGAGCACGAGAATGCGCTCGCGCGCGGCGTTGAGCAGGGCGGTTCGCTTGGGAGAGGTGGATACGGTCATGGTGTCTTAAGCCGCCTTCTGCGCGCTCTTGGCGCGGATGCCGAGCAAATGGCTGATCGCGAACACGAGATCGGCGCGGTTCATGGTGTAGAAATGGAAGGTGTCGACGCCGTGCTTGGCCAGCTTCTGCACCTGGCCGGCGGCGACGGTGGCCGCCACCAGCTTGCGGGTCTCGGCGTCGTCGTCGAGGCCCTCGAATTTCGCGGCGAACCAATCCGGCACGGAGGTGCCGGCGCGGGTGACGAAATTGCGAGCCTGCTTGAAATTGTGCATGGGCATGATGCCCGGCACGATCGGGATGTTGATCCCGCGCGCCCGCACGCGGTCGAGATAGCGGAAGTAGAGGTCGTTATCGAAGAACACCTGCGTGATCGCGCGGGTCGCGCCCGCATCGACCTTGGCCTGCAGCGTGTCGATGTCATCGTCGAAGTCGCGCGCCTCGGGATGCTTCTCGGGGTACGCCGACACCGACACCTCGATATCGCCGTGCCGCTTCTTGATGCCGGCGACGAGGTCGGCGGAACTCTGGTAGCCGTCGGGATGGCTGGAGTAGGCCGTGCCGATGCCGCCGGCGGGATCGCCGCGCAAAGCCACGATGTGGCGGACGCCGACCTCGTGATAGCGGTCGACGATCTCGTCGATCTCCCCGCGCGAGGCGCCGACGCAGGTCAGATGCGCGGCCGGCAGCAGCGCGGTCTCTTTCAGGATGCGCGAGATGGTCGCGTGGGTCCGCTCACGGGTCGAGCCGCCGGCGCCATAGGTCACCGAGACGAATTTCGGGTCGAGCGGGGCCAGCCGGTTGATGGTGTCCCAGAGATTGCGCTCCATATCTTCCGTCTTGGGCGGAAAGAACTCGAAGGAGATCGCAGGCCGCTTCAGGTACCCGTCTTGCCCGTCGGTGTGGGCAGGCATCGTCGCGTCAGTCATGGGCACCACTCACTCCAAGGGCTCGCCGGGTCGCTGGCGGCCGGCGGTCAGGTCTAGATTGGGAGAGGTCAAGATAGGCCAAAGCGGCCGCACTCGACAGCCCATCAGTGATGGGAAATTGCCCACTTTACGGGTATAAATTAAGAAACATCTGAGGTAAGAGGTCGAGGTGGGAAGTTCGATTTTAGATAAAATATCTGATATATCAGATATATAATAGAAGAGGGTGGTTCGTTCGGCGCGAATTTATCGGTGGGCAATATGAAAATGATACTATTAGCGCGGTCGCTGTCCCAACACTGCGGCGAAGTCCCGCGAGTCCGCGGCCTGCACGTCAGACCTGCGCGCCCGGCCCATTGCCGCTGCGCCGCTCTCCACTACGTTAGCGCGCCATGATCCCGCTCTCAGTCCTCGACCTCTCCGTCGTCACAAGCGGCACAAAGCCCGCCGCGGCGCTGCGCAACAGCATCGACCTGGCGCGCCATGTCGATGGGCTCGGCTATGTCCGCTACTGGCTCGCCGAGCATCACAATCTCGCCTCTGTCGCTAGTCCGGCGCCCGACGTGATGATCGGGCAAATCGCGGCGGTGACGAAGCACATCCGCGTCGGCTCCGGTGGCGTGATGCTGCCAAATCACGCGCCGCTGGTCGTGGCCGAGCGCTTCAAGATGCTGGAGGCGTTGTTTCCCGGCCGCATCGATCTCGGCCTCGGCCGCGCCCCCGGCACTGACGGTGCCACGGCCTATGCGCTGCGCAGCCGGCTCGACCGCCGCGAAGGCGATGATTTCCTCGAGCGGCTGCACGAATTGATCCTGTGGCAGACCCGGGAATTCCCCTCGGGCCATCCCTACCACAACGTCGTCGCGATGCCCGACGATACGCCGTTGCCGCCGATCTGGCTGCTCGGCTCCAGCGATTATTCGTCGGAGCTCGCCGCGCAGGTCGGCATGGGCTTCGCATTCGCCCATCATTTTGCGTCCCACGATGCGATCGATGCGATGGTGCACTATCGCAATCGTTTTCAGCCCTCGGCCTGGAGTGCGAGTCCGCGCGCGATCCTCGCGGTCGCCGTCATCACGGCCGACACCGATGACGAAGCCGAAAAGCTCGCCGCGTCTTTCGACCTCAACCGCCTGCGCCGCGACCGCGGCCAGTATCTTCCGTTGCCGAGCGTCGAAGAGGCGCTGGCCTATCCCTATAGCGACTCGGAGCGCATCTCGATCCGGCGCAACCGCTCGCGCCTGTTCGTCGGCAGCGCTGCAACCGTGCAGAAGACACTCCAGCCGTTGATCGACGCGAGCAAGCCGGACGAGTTGATGGTGATCACCGCCGTGTACGATCACGAGGCGCGCAAGAAATCGTATTCGCTGCTGGCGGAGGCGTTCGGACTTAAGGCGGTCGGATAAGGCTCTCGTGCCCCGGCTCGCGCTTCGCGCGTCCGGGACACGGGACTATTCCATCGTCGCGCGGAACGGGTGGCCTGGATACACGCCGACGATGCGGAATTCGCGCGAGAAGAATTTCAGCTCCTCGATCGCGAAAGCGAGGCCCTTGTCCTCGGGGTGGCCGTCGACGTCGGCGTAAAACTGGGTGGCGAAGAAATTGCCGTCGACCATGTAGCTCTCGAGCTTGGTCATGTTGACGCCGTTGGTGGCAAAGCCACCGAGCGCCTTGTAGAGCGCGGCCGGCAAATTGCGCACCCGGAACACAAAAGTCGTGACCAGCGGACCGGAGCCCTGTGCGGCCCATTTCGGTTCGCGCGCCAGCACCACGAAGCGCGTGGTGTTGTGGGCCTCGTCCTCGATGTCCTCGGCCAAAATGTCGAGGCCGTAAATCTTTGCGGCCAGGCGCGAGGCGATCGCGGCCACCGTCTTGTCGTTGCGCTCGGAGATGTCGCGGGCGCTGCCGGCGGTATCGGCGTGCACGATTGGCTTGATGCCGAGCTTGCGGATGATGCGCCGGCACTGGCCTAGCGCGTGCACATGGCTTTCGACGCTCTTGATGTCTTCGAGCCGGGTGCCCTTCACCGCCATCAGCTGATGCCGGACCGGCAGAAACCATTCGCCAATGATGAAGAGGCCGGAGGCCGGCAGCAAATGATGGATGTCGGCGACGCGGCCCGCGACCGAATTCTCGATCGGGATCATACCGAGGTCGGCTTCGCCCGACGAGATCGCCGACAATGCGTCCTCGAAGGTGGCGCAGGGCATCGGCTCGGCGTCGGGATAGGCCTCGACGATGGCGATGTGGGAATTGGCGCCAGGCTCGCCCTGGAATGCGATTTTCAGCTTGCTCATGCTCGGCCTTGTAACAGCGGCTCAGGATTTGGAAAGGATGCTGCGGGCGGTTTCCAGGTCCGCCGGCGTGTCGACCCCGCGGGGTACGGTATCGACAATGGTGAAGTCGATGCGCATTCCGGCCTCGAGCGCCCGGAGCTGCTCGAGCTTCTCCTGCAATTCCAGCGGCGAGGGCGGGAGCCGGACGTAGCGTTCCAGCGCGGCACGGCGATAGGCATAGAGACCGATATGGTGGTAGCGCGGTCCGTCGCCGGTCGGGGCGGTTGCGCGGGTGAAATAAAGTGCGCGCATACGTCTGCCGCCGAGCGAGGTCCCGATCGCCTTCACGACGCTCGGCGCGAGGTCCTCCTCCTCGGTGTGGATCTGCGAAGCCAGCGTTGCAATGTCCACGACGGGGTCTTGCAGCGGCGGCAGCACCTCGCGGATGTTGTCGATCGTGATGGTCGGGAAATCGCCCTGCAGATTGACCACGATCTCGGCTTTGCCGTCCGGATCGAGCTTCAGCATGGCCTCGTGGATGCGGTCGGAGCCGGACGGGTGCTCCGGGCGGGTCATCACGGCCTCGCCGCCATGGGCGGTCACGACGGACGCGATCTCCGCCGTGTCGGTTGCGACCGCGACCCGGCCTATCCCGGCGGCTTCGGCACGGCGCATGACGTGCACGATCATCGGCTGCCCCGCGATATCGGCGAGCGGCTTGCCGGGCAGGCGGGTGGCGGCCATGCGGGCCGGAATAAGCACCAGGATGCGGGGATCGATCATGATTCAAGGGCCTGGGTTCAAGGGCCTGGAAACGAGGCGTTTTCCGCGCCGAGAAATGGGTGGGGACGGGCGTGAAGCCCGCTCGCTTATACGGGTTGCCAGACCCCGGGCAAACCGATATCTCAATGGCAAAACTCGGGGAAACAGTAAGGAACGTTGATTCTCCGAGGCTCGTCCTGGCGGCCGCATTGGGCCGCTCGATCCTTCTTGCGGTGTGGGGCCTGGCCGGAAATGGACTCTTTCGAACTGAACAAGATTCTCGGTGCCGTGCTCGGCACCTGTCTCCTTCTGCTGGTGACGAGCTTCACCGCCCAGGCGTTGTTCTCGCCCAAGATGCCGGAAAAGCCGGGCTTCGAGATCGCAGTGAAGGAAGACGCCGGCCACGGCAAGGAAGGCGGCGCTGCCCCCGCGGCCGCCGAGCCGATCGAAAAGCTGCTCCAGACCGCCTCGGTCGAGAAGGGCGCCGCCGCCGCCAAGAAGTGCGGCGCTTGCCACACCTTCGAGAAGGGCGGCCCGAACCGTGTCGGTCCGAACCTCTATGGCGTCGTCGGCGACCATGTTGGCGAAGGTCGCGGCGGCTTCAACTTCTCGGCAGCGATGAAGGCCAAGGGCGGCACGTGGGACTTCGATGCGCTCAACAAATTCATCGCCAATCCCAAGGCGGCTGTCCCGGGCACCGCGATGGGCTTTGCCGGCATCCCGAAGGATAGCGAGCGCGCCGACGTGATCGCTTACCTGAACAGCCTCTCCGACAGCCCGAAGCCGCTGCCCACCGCGGCGAAGTAAGGCCTATCGACTTCGCTCTTCGTAAGCGGCCAGGCTGAAAAGCCTGGCCGTTTGCTTATCCGGGCCTCGCGGCGTTGTTATCGGGGCGTTTGGCCGCAGCGATCGGCCAGCCGGCCTTCCAAGATGAGGAAAAAGCAACATATTCCGTCGAAACCTCGCCTATATTGGGAACTTAAAGGAGTAGCCTCCTTCAAGACAGGAATGTTGATTTGGCCCTTACCCGACGCGATCTCCTGCTCACTGGCACTGCTGCCGTAACGCTCCCCGCCCTTGGTTCCGTAGCGGGCCTTCCCGCCGTCGGCGTGGCACACGCGCAATCCGCCAACGAGCCCACCTGGCGCCATGCTCTGTCGCTGTTCGGACAGGTCAAATACCCCGCGGACTTCAAGCGCTTCGACTACGTCAATCCGGAAGCGCCAAAAGGCGGCGTCGCGCGCCAGATCGCCGTCGGCACATTCGACAATTTCAACATCGTCGTCTCCGGTGTGAAGGGGCAAGTCGCCGGCGCCGTAGCATTCATCTACGAATCCCTCACGACGGCCGCGCTCGACGAAGTCTCGACCGAATACGGCGCGCTGGCCGAGGCCGTCAGCCATCCGGATGATTTCTCCTTCGTGACTTACCGCTTGCGGCCGCAAGCCAAATGGCACGACGGCAAGCCGGTTACCGCGGATGACGTGATCTTCTCGCTCGATTCCTTCAAGAAGCACCACCCGCAGTACTCGGCGTATTACAGCCATGTGGTGAAGGCCGAGAAGGTCGGCGAGCGCGAGGTGAAATTCGTGTTCGACGCGCCGGGCAACCGCGAACTGCCGCAGATCGTCGGGCAGCTCACAGTCCTGCCGAAGCATTGGTGGGAGGGCACCGACGCGCAGGGCCGCAAGCGCGATGTCTCCGCCACCACGCTCGAAGTGCCGCTGGGTTCGGGCCCCTACCGGGTCAAGGAATTCGTTGCCGGACGGTCGATCGCGCTGGAGCGCGTAAAAGATTATTGGGGGCGCGACCTCGCGGCCAATGTGGGCCGTAATAATTTCGACGAGCTGCGCTACGAGTATTTCCGCGACGCCACCGTGGCGATCGAGGCCTTCAAGGCCGATCAGGTCGATTGGCGCACCGAGAACAGCGCGAAGAACTGGGCGACAGCCTACGACTTCCCGGCCGTCACCGAAAAGCGCGTGATCCTCGAGGAGTTCGCCAATCGCAGCTCGGGTGTCATGCAGGCCTTCGTGCCGAACCTGCGCCGCGCCAAGTTTAAGGATCCGCGCGTGCGACGCGCGCTCAATTACGCGTTCGACTTCGAGGAGATGAACAAGCAGATCTTCTACGGCCAGTACAAGCGCATCAGCAGTTATTTCGACGGCATCGATGAGCTGATGGCGACCGGGTTGCCGCAGGGCAAGGAGCTCGAGATTCTCGAGACGGTCCGCGCCGAGGTTCCGCCCGAAGTCTTCACGACGGCCTATACCAATCCAGTCGGCGGCAGTCCGGAAGCCGTGCGCGACAATCTGCGCGAAGCGCTGCGCCTGTTCAAGGAAGCCGGCTACGAGGTGCGCGACCGCAAGCTGATCGACGTCAAGACCGGCACCCAGTTCTCCCTGGAGTTGCTGAACTCGGATCCGAGTTTCGAGCGGATCACGCTGTTCTATAAGCCCTCGTTAGAACGGCTCGGCATTGCCGTCAGCGTGCGGACGGTGGATCCCACCCAGTACGAGAACAGGACGCGCGAGTGGGATTTCGACATCGTCACCAACTCCTGGGGCGAGTCGCAGTCGCCGGGCAACGAGCAGCGCGAATTCTGGTCCTCGAAGACGGCCGACATCGCCGGTTCACGCAATATTACCGGCATCAAGAATCCAGCTGTCGACAAGCTCATCGAGCGGGTGATCTACGCCAAGGGTCGCGACGATCTCGTCGCGGCAACCAAGGCACTCGACCGCGTGCTCCTGTGGAATCACTACGTCGTGCCGCAGTGGACTTATACGAAGGTCCGCACCGCGCGCTGGGATCGGTTCGGCCGGCCGGCGGAATTACCCAAATACGGTCAGTCCGGCTTTCCGTTCATCTGGTGGTACGACGCGGACAAGGCGGCGCGGATCGCAAAGAAGTCGTGAAGGACATTCTCCGCATGGCGCAGCTTTCACGCCGGCATGTGCTGGCCTTGGGTGCCGGTGGCGCGTTCGGCGTCTCCTGGCTCCGGGGCGCGACAGCGTCCGAGATGCCCGCCGAGGCCCACGGCATGTCGGCCTTCGGCGACCTCAAATATCCCGCCGATTTCCATCACTTCGACTACGTCAATGTCGACGCGCCGAAGGGCGGCACCTTCTCGCTGATTCCGTCGGTGCGCGCCTACAACCAGTCCTACCAAACCTTCAACTCGCTCAATGCCTTCATCCTCAAAGGCGATGGCGCGCAGGGCATGGACATGACGTTTGCGCCGCTGATGGTGCGAGCCAATGACGAACCGGACGGGATGTACGGGCTTGCCGCCAAGTCTGTAAAGATATCGGCAGACAAGCTGGTTTATCGCTTCACGATGCGGCACGAGGCGAAGTTCCACGACGGCACCAAGCTGACCGCGCACGACGCGGCGTTTTCGCTGACGTCGCTGAAGACGAAGGGCCATCCCCTGATCATCGTGCAGATGCGCGATATGGTCAGCGCGGAAGCTGTTGACGATGCGACGCTTGTTGTGACCTTCGCCAAGGGACGCGCGCGCGACGTGCCACTCTATGTGGCGAGTCTGCCGATCTTCTCGAAAGCCTACTATGCCTCCCGTTCGTTCGACGAAACGTCTCTGGAGATCCCGTTGGGTTCGGGGCCGTACAAGGTCGGCAAGTTCGAGGTCAACCGCTACATCGAATACGAGCGCGTCAAGGATTGGTGGGCTGCCGATCTGCCCCCCTGTCGCGGCAGCTACAATTTTGACGTCGTGCGCTACGAATTCTACCGCGACCGCGATGTCGCCTTCGAAGGTTTCACCGGTAAGAACTATCTCTATCGCGAGGAGTTCACCTCTCGGATCTGGGCGACCCGCTATGACTTCCCTGCGGTGAAGGACGGTCGCGTCAAGATGGAGGTCGTGCCCGACGACACGCCCTCCGGCGCGCAAGGATGGTTTATCAACACGCGGCGCGACAAGTTCCGGGATCCCCGCGTGCGCGAGGCACTGATCGACGCCTTCGACTTCGAGTGGACCAACAAGACCATCATGTACGGTGCTTATGCCCGCACGGTGTCGCCATTTCAGAACTCGGACCTCATGGCGAGCGACGGGCCTCCGCCGCCGGAAGAGCTGAAGCTGCTGGAGCCGTTTCGCGGCCAGATTCCCGACGAGGTGTTCGCTGCGCCGTTCACGCCGCCGGTCTCGGACGGCTCCGGGCAGGACCGCAGCCTGCTGCGCAAGGCGCAGCAACTGCTCAGCGACGCCGGCCTGCCGATCAAGGACGGCAAGAGGGTGCTGCCGAACGGCGAGATCTTCAGGATCGAATTCCTGTTGGACGAGGCTTCGTTCCAGCCGCACCATGCGCCCTACATCAAGAATCTCGCGACGCTCGGCATCGAAGCGAGCGTGCGCCTCGTCGATGCCGTGCAATACAAGGCGCGCCAGGAAGATTTCGACTTCGACATCACGATCCAGCGCTTCAGCATGTCGGCGACACCGGGCGATGCTATGCGCGCGTTCTTTTCCTCGCAGGTCGCGGCGACCAAGGGCTCCTATAATCTCGCGGGCGTCGCCAGTCCGGCCATCGACGCCATGATCGAGAAGATCATGGCGGCGGACAATCGCGAGGACTTGACCGTCGCCTGCCGGGCCTTCGATCGGCTGTTCCGCGCCGGCCGTTATTGGGTGCCGCAATGGTACAACAAGACGCACCGGCTTGCTTATTGGGACCAATTCGGTCATCCGCAGAAGCCGCCGCGTTATGCCAACGGCGTCGGTGCCCCCGACATCTGGTGGTACGAGGGCGGCAAGGCCGCCAGGCTCGAGCAGGCGAAACAGCCATGAGCGCCTATATCGCCCGCCGCATCCTGCTGATGATCCCGACCTTGCTCGGGATCCTCTTCGTCTCCTTCATCGTCGTGCAGTTCGCGCCGGGCGGGCCGGTCGAGCGCGTGATCGCGCAGCTCTCGGGCGCCGATACCGGCGGGACCTCGCGCATTTCGGGCGGCAGCGACTTTGCGCAACGCGCCCCGGGGCAGTTAGGCGCTGGCGGCGACGCTATCAATTCGAAATATCGCGGCGCGCAAGGCCTCGATCCCGATTTCATCAAAAAGCTGGAAGTGCAGTTCGGCTTCGACAAGCCGGCCCCGGAGCGCTTCGCACTGATGGTCTGGAATTTCGCCCGCTTCGATTTTGGCAAGAGCTATTTTCGCGATGTCAGCGTGCTGCAACTCGTCAAGGAGAAGTTGCCGGTCTCGATCTCGCTCGGCATATGGCTGACGCTGCTGACCTACCTGATCTCGATTCCGCTCGGCATCCGCAAGGCGGTCAGGGACGGGACGCGCTTCGACACCTGGACGTCGAGCGTGCTCGTGCTCGGCTACGCCATACCCGGGTTCCTGTTCGCGATCCTCTTGATCATCCTGTTTGCCGGTGGCTCGTTCTTCAACTGGTTCCCGCTGCGCGGACTGACGTCAGACGGCTGGTCGCAATTTCCGTGGTACTGGAAGATCATCGATTATTTCTGGCATTTGACGCTGCCGCTGATCGCCATGGGGCTCGGTGCGTTCACCACCATGACGTTCCTGACAAAGAATTCGTTTCTGGACGAGATCCGCAAGCAATACGTGATGACCGCGCGCGCGAAAGGCTGCAGCGAGAATAGGGTGCTCTATGGCCACGTCTTCCGCAACGCGATGCTGATCGTCATCGCCGGCTTTCCCTCGACCTTCATTCACGCTTTCTTCTCGGGCTCGCTTCTGATCGAGACCATCTTCTCGCTGGACGGACTGGGACTGCTCAGTTTCGAGAGCGTTCTCAACCGCGACTACCCCGTGGTGTTCGGCACGCTCTTCATCTTTTCGCTCGTCGGCCTCGTGATCAACCTGATCTCTGACCTGACCTATATGTGGATCGATCCGCGAATCGATTTCGAGGCGCGGGAGGTCTGATGACGCTGGCCGCCCCCACCACGCCGATCGAAACCACTGCGAAGTCGCCGCTCGGCAATGCCGTGCCGATCACGCGCAAACCGTTCGTGCCGTCGCCGCTCAACAGGCGCCGCTGGCAGAATTTCAAGGCGAACCGGCGCGGCTATTGGTCGTTCTGGATCTTCCTGATCCTGTTTGTGGTGTCGCTGTTCGCCGAGCTGATCGCCAATGATCGGCCGTTCCTGATCAAATATGATGGCCACCTTTATTGGCCCTCCGTCGTCACCTATTCGGAAACCACTTTCGGCGGCGATTTCGAAACGGCGGCCGACTATCGCGATCCCTATCTGCAGAAGTTGATCAAGGACAAGGGTGGCAGCATCGTCTGGCCGCTGATCCGCTATTCCTACGACACCCACAATCTCGATCTGCCGACGCCGGCGCCGTCGAAGCCGACCTGGATGCTGACGGAAGCGCAATGCAAGCCTGTCGTCGAGAAGAAAGGCCTCAAGAGCTGCCGCGATCTCGAATACAACTGGCTCGGCACCGACGATCAGGGCCGCGACGTGGTGGCGCGGCTGATCTACGGCTTCCGCATCTCGGTGCTGTTCGGCCTCTGCCTGACCATCGTCTCCTCCATCGTCGGTATCGCGGCCGGCGCGGTGCAGGGCTATTTCGGCGGCTGGATCGACCTGTTGTTCCAGCGTTTCATCGAGATATGGACTGCGATTCCTTCGCTCTATCTACTGCTGATCCTGTCGTCGGTGCTCGTGCCCGGCTTCTTCGTGCTTCTCGGCATCCTGCTGTTGTTTTCCTGGGTGTCGCTGGTCGGACTCGTGCGCGCGGAATTCCTGCGCGGGCGCAATTTCGAGTATATCCAGGCGGCGCGGGCGCTCGGCGTGTCGAACAAGGTCATCATGTTCCGGCATCTGTTGCCGAACGCGATGGTCGCGACCATGACGTTCCTGCCGTTCATCGTGTCGAGTTCGGTGATGACGCTAACGGCGCTCGACTTCCTCGGGTTCGGACTGCCGCCCGGCTCGCCGTCGCTCGGCGAGCTGCTGTCGCAGGGCAAGTCCAACGTGCAGGCGCCCTGGCTCGGTTTCTCCGGCTTCTTCTCGGTCGCCATCATGCTGTCGCTCTTGATTTTCATCGGCGAGGCCGTGCGCGACGCGTTCGATCCGCGCAAGACGTTCAGGTAAGCCAATGGACGCGATCAACCAGCCCCTGCTCAGCGTGCGCGAGCTCTCGGTGGCCTTCCACCAGGGCGGCGTCACCACGCTCGCGGTCGACAAGATCTCGTTCCAGATCAGGCGCGGCGAGTGCGTGGCGCTGGTCGGCGAGTCCGGCTCCGGCAAGTCGGTCAGCGCGCTCTCGATCCTCAAGCTGTTGCCCTATCCGAACGCCTCGCATCCTTCGGGCAGCATCCACTTCAAGGGCCAGGAACTGATCGACCGGTCGGAGCAGGAGATGCGGGAGATTCGCGGCAGCGACATCTCCATCATCTTCCAGGAGCCGATGACCTCGCTCAACCCACTGCACACGATCGAGGCGCAGATCGGCGAGATCATCCAGCTGCACAATCCGACCAGCAATGCCGAGGCGCGCAGGCGGACGCTGGAATTGCTGACGCAGGTCGGCATTCCCGAGCCTGAAATGCGGCTGAAGAGCTATCCACACCAGCTCTCCGGCGGCCAGCGTCAGCGCGTGATGATCGCGATGGCGCTCGCCAACGAGCCTGACCTCTTGATCGCGGACGAGCCGACCACGGCGCTCGACGTCACCGTGCAGGCGCAGATCCTGACGCTGCTCGCGGAGATCCGCAGTCGCCTCGGCATGAGCCTGCTCTTCATCACCCACGATCTCGGCATCGTGCGCCGCATCGCCGACCAGGTCTGCGTCATGAAGGGCGGCGAGATCGTCGAGCAGGGGCCGGTCGAGCAAGTGTTCAAGACCCCGAAGCATCCTTACACGCGCGACCTGCTTGCCGCGGAGCCGAAGCCGGATCCGGCGCCGCCGCAGCCGGATGCGCCGGTGGTGATGTCGGCCGACGACCTGAAAGTCTGGTTTCCGATCAAACGCGGGTTGATGCGCAAGACGGTCGGTCACATCAAGGCGGTCGACGGTGTCAGCATCGCCGTGCGCAAGGGCGAGACGCTTGGCGTCGTCGGCGAGTCCGGCTCGGGCAAGACCACGCTGGGGCTCGCATTGCTGCGGCTGATCTCGTCGAACGGACGCATTGTGTTCCTGGGAAAGGATATCCAGGGCCTGCGCTTCAAGGAGATGCGGCCGTTCCGGCGCGACATGCAGATCGTGTTCCAGGATCCGTTCGGCTCGCTCAGCCCGCGCATGTCGGTCGCCGACATCGTTGCCGAAGGCCTCACCGTGCATCAGCCGCAGCTCTCGCGCGGCGAGCGTGAGGAGCGCGTCGTCAAGGCGCTCGAGGACGTCGGACTGAAGCCGGATACCCGCCACCGTTATCCGCATGAATTCTCCGGCGGCCAGCGCCAGCGCATCAGCATCGCCCGGGCGGTGGTGCTGGAGCCGGATTTCGTCGTGCTGGACGAGCCGACCAGTGCGCTCGACATGCTGATTCAGGCGCAAATGGTCGATCTGCTACGTGAATTGCAGCGCCGGCGCGATCTCACCTACATGTTCATCTCGCACGATCTGCGCGTCGTCGCCTCGCTCGCCAGCCATCTGATCGTGATGCGCGGCGGCAAGGTGGTCGAGGAAGGCCAGGCCGCCGAGCTCTTCAAGAACCCGAAGACGGATTACACGCGCGCGCTGTTTGCGGCGGCGTTCCGGCTGGAGACGGCGGGGAATGGGTCTGCGGCGACTTAGCGTCCGTCAGAGCCGCTTGATCGCGGTGACCTCGCTGCCGGCTTGCTTGATCCTTGCGATGGCCGGCTCGATCGGCTCGATCGCCGTTGCCATGTGATGCGCATTGGCGTGGACCATAGTGTCGGCGTCGCGGACGATGGCGACATGACCCTTCCAGAAAATGAGATCGCCGCGCAGCAAGCTGCTCCGCTCATGCGGCTCCAGCGCGCGGCCGAGGCCGGCCTGCTGCATGTCGCTGTCGCGCGGGCAGCCGATGCCCGCTGATGTCAGCGAGATCTGGACGAGGCCGGAGCAATCGACGCCGAGGCTGCTCTTGCCACCCCAGAGATAGGGCGTGCCGACGAAACGCTCGGCGACTGCGACGAAATCCGGCTCGCGATGGCCAAGCGGGGCGAGATGGGCCTTGGGCAGATAGTGTCGGTCGCCCGTCACGGCGAAGCTGCCGTCCTCGCGTGCAACCGCGATCTTCGATCCCATCACCAGCGTGTCCGCCGGCGGCAGCTTGATCGAGGGGCCGGGGAAGGCAAAGGTTCGTAAAGCCCTGACTATGTGGGTCGGCGCGGCCGCAGGCTTCATGAGCGCTGCGTCCGGCAGCCAGCCGACATAGCCGTCACCGGAAAGCTGACCCCATGCCCAGCCTTCGCTGTTGCGATCGTAGACCGTGACGCGCTCGCCGCGCAACGCTTGCGTCATCAGCATCGCGTTCGGCGACGGCTGCTCGCGCACGGGCGCGATCGCCTCGATCATCTCGAATTCCTCGCCCGTGACGAAGCGATCCGCCTGCACCGTGCCTTCGAGATACTTCGCGGCGAGGTCGCCTCGCGACGGTGTCAGCCTTGGATCTCGTCCCGGATCACGCATAGCGCTCGCTCAGCAATGTGTAGATCGCGCGCGCGGCCTGGCACTCGCCGCCCTCGGGGCGTGCGGGCTTCGCCGACGGCGTCCAGCCGTAGATGTCGACATGCAGCCAGCTCTTGGCCTGTTCGACGAAGCGTTGCAGGAACAGCGCGCAGATGATCGAGCCGGCAAAGCCGCCTGACGGTGCGTTGGTGATGGTGGCCGTCTTGGAGTCCAGCCACGCATCGTAAGGCGGCCACAGTGGCATGCGCCACAACGGATCGTTCTCCCTCGCCGCGCATCGTGCGACGTCGGCGGCCAGCGCCTCATCATTGGTGTAAAAGGGCGGCAAATCCGGCCCCAGCGCGACGCGTGCCGCTCCCGTCAACGTGCCGAGATCGATCAGCAGGTCCGGCTTTTCCTCGTCCGCCAGCGCCAGCGCGTCGGCGAGCACCAGCCGTCCCTCCGCGTCCGTATTGCCGATCTCGACGGTGATGCCCTTGCGCGAGGTGAAGATGTCGAGCGGGCGGAAGGCATTGCCCGCGACCGCGTTCTCCACGGCCGGAATCAGCACGCGCAGTCGCACCTTCAGCTTCGCATCCATCACCATGCGCGCCAGCGCCAGCACGTTGGCGGCGCCGCCCATGTCCTTCTTCATGATCAGCATGCCGCTCGAAGGCTTCAGGTCGAGCCCGCCGGTGTCGAAGCAGACGCCCTTGCCGACCAGCGTCACCTTGGGATGCGCCGGGTCGCCCCAGCCGATGTCGATCAGCCGCGGAGCGCGGCTAGATGCCATGCCGACAGCGTGGATCAGCGGAAAATTCGCCTTCAGGTCATCACCGATGGTGCAGGCAAAGCTTGCGCCGAATTCGGCGGCGAGATCCTGCGCGGCCGCGGCCAGCTCCTCCGGCCCCATGTCATTGGCCGGCGTGTTGATGAGGTCGCGCGCCAGTGTTGCGGCGTCCGCCATGCGGTTGATCTCGGTCGCGTCGACGCCGTCGGGCGGCACGAGGCGGACCTCGGGGCGATCCGCCTTGCGGTACCGGGCGAAGCGGTAGCTGCCGAGCGCGAAGGCGAGTGCGGCGAGCCGTGCATCGTGCGGTGCATTGGCGAAGCGATAGATGCCCGGCGGCAGCAGGCCGGGCAGGGCGCCCGGTCGGAACAGGTCGCGCGATCTTGCACCTTCGTCCTCGAGCCCGAACAGCACTTGCGCGATCGCGCCATCGAGCGCGGGCAGCGCGAGATAGCCGCCCGGCTTTGCGGTAAAGGCGCTCGCAATGGCGAACTGGCGTTGCGCCGCCGGTAGCCCCTCGGCGACCTGATCCCAGCTCGACTTGGTGACGAAGGTGATCGGGATGGCGGTAGGCGACGTCTCGAAGACAGAAGGCATTGGCGGGTCCGGATCCAGATCGAGCGGGTCATACGAACGGACGAGATTTCGCAGAGTTTTGCCGCCGCCGCAATCAGCTTTGCTGCCACCGTTCAGCGATCCGCTACTCGCAGCAAGGGGGCCATGCTAGGTTCCGGCAACGGCCGTCGGGTGCGGAGATCTCCGGCGGCCGACGACAAAGCCGGCCGGGAGGAAATGCAATGGAATTTGTGTGGAGCGTGGTCACATTCATCGGCCAGGCGGTCGAGGCGATTTTTGGCTATGTCGAGCATCATCATTGGATATTCGCGTTCCTTGCCGGCGGTTACGCCTTCTATCTCCACGACCGCTCCGTTCACGCGCGGTTCGATGCACTGGACAAGCGCATTGACGAAATCCGCAAGCGGCTCGCCATCGAATATTGATCAAGTGTGCGAAACCATCATCGGGCGGGCCCGTATCTCATGCCAAGATCCGCGGTTCGCGCGAGCGGCCGCGGGGCTTTACTAGCGCTGCGGTTGTGGCATTATTGGCCAATATTTTAGATTGTGTCGTGCGGGTTCTGCACGTGGCGAAAGTCATTGCTACCTGGCTCATCACGGCCTGAGTTGAAACCGGCCTGAACCTGATCGTCGAAGGCATTTCTCTCATCGTTTGCGCGGCGCGACATTCGCAAATGAGCGACGCAAAATGGATAGATCGTTCGTCATCGTACAGATTTCCGACCTGCATCTGGACGGGTCTGGTCGACTGCTTGCGACGATCGAGACGCTCAATGCCGCAATTCGCGAGAGGATGGCGGACTTCGCGGACATTCCCGATCGCATCCTGCTGATCACCGGCGATATCGTGGACGACCCGACGCCGCCTGCGCTCGACGAAGCGCTCGCAGTCATTGCGTCCTTCCGACAGACCGGGCTGTTCACCGACATCCAGGCAATCGCCGGCAATCACGACGTCAAGCGCTCGAGCCAGCGTGCAGGCCGCTACGACGTCTATGATTACCTGCATTTGCCGCGGACCTCGAAGAGCGTCTACTACCGTCAGGCCGGCCTCGATCTGGTGCTGCTGGATTCCAACCGCGCGAGCCTCACGACGCTCGCGAGCGGCAACGTCGACCAGAGCGCCTATCACGCCATGGTTTCGGATTCCGCGCGGCTGAGCGTCGAGCTCGCGGGCAGCCTCGGCTCGGGCGGCCGCGCCGATTATGCCGAGCCGGTGGAAAACCTCGTGCGCGTGCTGGCGCTGCACCATCATCCACTGCCGCAGGCGACCGGAGAAGGAAAGCGGTTTCTCGGCGTGCCCGACGAACCGCTGATGTATCTCGCCGCGCCCGCGACCTTCCTCGAAGCGGCGACATCGCTCAACGTCGATCTGGTTCTGCACGGACACCGGCATGTCGAAGGGTTGACGCGCTATTCGATTCCCGATCCGCGCGCCATGTCGAGCGAGAGCGATGAAGCATTCTGGCGCACGATCTACGTCTTGTCCTGTCCATCATCGACCGGGCAGGCCGGTGACGACGCCGGCTTCAACGTCATCCATTTCGGCCCGATGTCCCACCCGATGTCCCATGACGGCCGCACCGAGTATCGCTTCGCGATCGCCCGCTACTCACGTCCGCGCAAGGATGGTGTCTTCAGGCTCCTCGATTCCAACCTGCCGCACGGCGTCGTCGGGCTGCCGGCCGGGCGGGATTTTTCCCGAGATCCGGCCGTCCAGTCGGGCATCGAGATCGACGCATGCACGACGCTGAAACGGGATCAGGTCGCGGCATTCGCCCGCCGGCTCCTGCTGCGCCGCGCCTTCTATGCCGATGGCGAGGCGGATTGGGCCGATTTGCTCCACGTCTATCTCGTCACCTCCCACGTCTGGGCAGATCTCGAAAGCAAGTTATCGAGATCCGCACGCAAGCATGAGGTCGACGCCGCGGCCACGGTGACATCGCTGCTGCGTCGGTTGATCGAACAATCTGCAAATGTGCTCGGCATCGACGATTTTCAGCTCGACGAGCTCCGCGCGAGGCGTCTGGTCAATCGTGACGACCTTCGGCGCGAATTGCCGAGGGTGGCGCGCCCGGGTATCGATCTCGAGATCGAGACGCGGCAACGATTGCAATTGCTGCGAGACCTGAACGAGCAGGCAAAGGCGCTCGGTCTCGATCCGGGTCTCGGCGGCAAGGTCCCGCCGCCGGCGCCGCAGTGAGGGACGCGGGTCCGGGGAATTAACCGGCCGTTAGGGTTAACAGTCTATTGCTGGCGCGTTCGGCTCGATCAATCGGCTCGAGAGTCAAAGCGTCATGCGTCAACGGTTCGGTCTTGAACGGTTCAGTCTTGGACGGCTCAGTCTTGCCCGGCTTTTCGCGTCCACCTCGCTGGTCGCGGCGGTGGCCATGGGCCTCGGCGGCTGCACGGCGATGTCGAAACTCTCCGACGTCACGGGCTCGGTCGGGCCGCGAGCGGAAGCCGCTCCCACCGATCCCGCGCGTGCTGCCGAAGTCTATGGCGAGCGCTATCGTGCCAATCCCAAAGACGCCGATGCGGCGCTCGCCTACGGTCAGGCCTTGCGCGCCAACGGCCAGCACGCCCAGGCCGCCGCCGTGCTCGAGCAGGCGACCATCGCCAATCCCGGCAACAAGGCGCTGATGGCCCAATACGGCCGCGCGCTCTCCGACAACGGCAATTTCCAGCAAGCCTTCGACGTGTTGTCGAAGGCGCATTCGCCCGATAACCCGGATTGGCGCCTGCTCTCGGTACAGGGGACGGCGCTCGATCAGATGGGCCGTCACGAGGAAGCGCGCTCCTATTATGCGAGCGCGCTCAAGATCGCGCCTGGCGATCCCGGTGTGCTCTCCAATCTCGGCCTGTCCTATATGTTGTCGAGAGACCTGCCGAAGGCCGAAGACGCCCTGCGGCAAGCCTATGCCTCGCCGCGCGCAAACGCGCGGGTGCGGCAGAATCTCGGTCTGGTCGTCGGTCTCCAGGGCCGCTTCGCCGAAGCCGAGACCATCGTGAAAGCGGACCTGCCGCCGGACCAGGCTGTGGCCAACGTCGCCTATCTCAAGGAAATGCTGACCCGCAACGACGTCCGGCGGGGTGCGCCGAAGCGGATTCCGGTCGCCTCGCTCGGCCAGCCCGACTGATCAGACGTGATCTTCGAGTCTTGATCTTCCAATCTTGAAGGCGCCCGCGGACCGTGCGCGGTCCGCGTCTAACGTCATTGCATCTCGGTGACCTTGATCCCCGTCGGCCCGAGGATGACGACGAACAGCACCGGCAGGAAGAACAGGATCATCGGTACCGTCAGCTTCGGCGGCAGTGCTGCGGCCTTTTTCTCGGCTTCGTTCATGCGCATGTCGCGATTTTCCTGCGCCATCACCCGCAAGGATTGACCGAGCGGGGTGCCGTAACGCTCGGCCTGCTGGAGCGCGAGACATACCGACTTGACGCCCTCGAGCCCGGTGCGCCGCGCGAGGTTCTCGTAGGCGACCTTGCGATCCTGCAGATATGACAGCTCGGCCGTGGTCAGGGTGAACTCCTCGGACAGCGCGATCGACTGGCTCACGATTTCGACCGCGACCTTCCGGAACGCCATCTCGACCGACATGCCGGATTCGATGCAGATCAGGAGCAGGTCGAGCGCATCGGGAAAGGCGCGCTTGATCGAGAGCTGGCGCTTGGAGATCGCGTTCCTGAGGAACAGCATTGGCGCCTGAAGTCCGAGATAGGCCGCACCGACGCAGATGCCGATCTTGATCGGCAACGACTGCTGCATGTGCGCGATCAGGAACACGTAGATGACCGAACCGACGAATAGCACGATCGGGGCAACCAGGCGGGCGAACAGGAAGGTGATGTAGGGCGCCTGGCCTCGATAGCCCGCCATGATGAGCTTGTCCCGCGCAGCTTCCTGCGCGAGCCATTTGGTCAGGTTGAAGTCATCGACGACCTTCGAGACGAGCTGCTTCGGCGTCTGTCGCAGCGAGACTTTTTCACTCTTGTGGAGGCGCTCGCGCTCGCGCTGCCGGATGCGCTCACGTTCGTTCGCAACCGCCTTCATGCGCTTGGAAAGGCCCTCGCCGGCGAACAGCGGCATCACCAGCGTATAGACGGTGGCGCTGGCGGCGATGGCCGCCAGCAGCATCGTCATGAAGTGAACGTCGTGAAGTTTCGCAACGAGGAACTCTACCATAAGGCACCATCAGAAGTCGAAATTGATCATCTTCTTCATCACCATGATGCCGATCGACATCCAGACGACGCAGCCGACCAGCATGAGCTGGCCGGTGGGATGAGTCCAAAGCATCGAGATGTATCCCGGCGTCGTGAGGTAGACGAGAAACATCACGATCGGCGGGAGCGAGCCGATGATGCCGGCCGAGGCCTTGGCTTCCATCGACATCGCCTGGATCTTCTCTTTCATCTTCTTGCGGTCGCGCAGCACCTTGGAGAGGTTGCCGAGCGCTTCGGAGAGGTTGCCGCCCGATTTCTGCTGGATCGAGATGACGATGCCGAAGAAATTGGCCTCGGGCAGCGGCATCCGATCGTAGAGTCGCGTGCAGGCCTCGCCGAGCGGCATGCCGATCGCCTGCGTCTCGATGATGGACAGAAACTCGGAGCGTAGCGGCTCTGGCGCGTCGGCGGCGACCACCTTGATCGATTCGAACAGCGGCAGGCCCGCCTTGATGCCGCGGACGATGACGTCGACGGCATCGGGCAAGGCGGCCAGGAACTTGTTTTCGCGGCGCTTCTTCAGGAAGCCGAGCGCCCAGCGGGGCAGACCGAGCCCGCCGGCAAAAGCGAAGCCGGCGGCACCGAGCAGGCCGCCGCCGATGAACAAGGCGACTGCGAACAGCACGCCCGCCACGACGGCGGATGCGATCCAGAATTTCTGCGGCGTCCAGTCGAGGCCGGCCTGCGACAGGCGAACACTGAGCGATACGCTCTTCTCCTGCTGGCGCCGCGCCTCGAGATCCTTGAGCGAGGTTTCGACCTGCTCGCGGCGCGAGCGCTGCGTCTTCTCGGCGGCGCGGGCCGTGGGCGCCTCGGCGCGCGAGATCGAGGCGCGGCGGCTCTCGGCCTTCCGTTCCCCGGACAGCATCGGATAAAGGAAGACCCAGGCCAGGCCGCCGACGGTCGCGGTGGCAAGGAAGGTGAGGGCAAGGACTTGCATGTTCATGGCTGTGCTGACCTGCTCACGTCGGCGGCGCCACTTCCGCGGCGTCGAGCGCCGCGGCAAGGCGCTTCTCTTCGCCGTAATAGCGGGCGCGTTCCCAGAATTTCGGGCGGCCGATTCCGGTCGACCGGTGCCGGCCGATGATCTTGCCGTTGGCGTCCTCGCCGACCATGTCGTAGAGGAAGACGTCCTGGGTGATGATGGTGTCGCCTTCCATGCCCATCACTTCGGTGATGTGGGTAATGCGGCGCGAACCGTCGCGCAGCCGCGCTGCCTGGACGATGACGTCGATCGAGGCGCAGATCATCTCGCGGATGGTGCGTGAAGGCAGGGAGAAGCCGCCCATCGTGATCATGGATTCGCAGCGCGATAGCGCCTCGCGCGGATTGTTGGCGTGCAGCGTGCCCATCGAGCCGTCATGGCCGGTGTTCATGGCCTGGAGCAGGTCGAACGCCTCGGGTCCGCGGACTTCGCCGACGATGATGCGCTCGGGACGCATACGCAAGCAGTTGCGCACCAGTTCGCGCATGGTGACCTGGCCTTCGCCCTCGATGTTGGGCGGGCGGGTTTCCAGTCGCACTACGTGCGGCTGCTGGAGCTGGAGTTCGGCGGCGTCTTCGCAGGTGATGACGCGCTCGTCGTGCTCGATGTAGTTGGTCAGGCAGTTGAGCAACGTGGTTTTGCCCGAGCCGGTACCGCCGGAGATCAGCACGTTGCAGCGGACGCGGCCGATGATCTGGAGGATTTCCGCGCCTTCCGGCGAGATTGCGCCGAACTTGACGAGCTGATCGAGCGTCAGCTTGTCCTTCTTGAACTTGCGGATGGTGAGCGTGGGGCCGTCGATCGACAGCGGGGGCACGATGGCGTTGACGCGGGAGCCGTCGGCCAGGCGCGCGTCGCAGATCGGCGAGGATTCGTCGACGCGCCGGCCGACCTGGCTGACGATACGCTGGCAGATGTTGAGGAGCTGCTGATTGTCGCGGAAGCGGATACCGGTGCGTTGGATCTTGCCGGCGACCTCGATGTAGACGGTGTCGGCGCCGTTGACCATGATGTCGGCGATGTCGTCGCGCGACAACAGCGGCTCCAGCGGACCGTAGCCGAGGACGTCGTTGCAGATGTCGTCGAGCAGCTCTTCCTGCTCGGCGATCGACATCACGATGTTCTTGATCGCGATGATCTCGTTGACGATGTCCCGGATTTCCTCGCGCGCGGACTCCGAATCGAGCTTGGCGAGCTGGGCGAGGTCGATGGCTTCGATCAGCGCGCCGAAGATGGTCGCCTTGACCTCGTAATAATTGTCCGAGCGGCGGGCTTCCATGGTCGGCGCAGGCTTCGCCGGGGCAAGCGGCGGCGACGAGACTGTCGGCTGCGGCAAGCGCGACACGGCGGGCGCCGGAGCCTGGGCAGGCTCTGGCGACACGGCACCGGGCTTCGGGGCCCGGGCGTCGGCGTCTGTTCCGCTACGCTTACCGAACACTTAAAAACTCCATGCGGCGGCCTATTTTCCCCGCAACTTGTCAATCAGGGGTGAAAGCAGGGACGATTTTTGCTTCTTCGTTTCGCTGCGGCCGGTCAGGCGCTGGGCGATCTGAAGGAACATCTCGATCGACTTATGGTTGGCCGAGATTTCCGCGATCATCTGGCCGTTATTGGCCGCCGAGCCGAAGATCTGCGGCTCGAACGGGATCGAGACGACGGGCTGGCTCTCGATCGCCTTGGCGAACTCCGCCGCGGCGATTTCGGGCCGTTTCGGCACGCCGACCTGGTTCAGGCAGTAGAGCGGCGGCCGGTCGTTGGGGCGCGCGGCTTTCAGGAGATCGAACATGTTTTTGGCGTTGCGCAAATTGGCGAGGTCGGGCGCAGCCACGATCAGGATGTCGTCCGCCCCAATCAGGGCGCGTTTGGTCCAGCCCGACCATTGGTGCGGAACGTCGAGCACGATGCAGGGCATGGTGGAGCGCAGCGTGTCGAACACGGCGTCGAAGGCGTCGGCGCCGAAATCATAGACCCGGTCGAGCGTCGCCGGCGCCGCCAGCAGGCTGAGGTGGTCGGTGCATTTCGACAGCAGGCGGTCGATGAAGGCGGTGTCGACGCGATCGGGCGAGAACACGGCGTCGGCAATGCCCTGCGGCGGATCCTGGTTATAGTCGAGCCCGGCCGTGCCGAAGGCGAGGTCGAGGTCGGCGACGACCGCGTCCATCGCGAGATCGCGGGCGATCGCCCAGGCAACATTGTGGGAGATAGTTGACGCGCCGACGCCGCCCTTGGCGCCAACCACGGCGATGATGCGGCCGACGGCCTTGGCTTCCGGCGCCGAGAACAGGTTGCAGATCGAGCGCACGACGTCGATCGCGCCGACCGGCGCGAGCACGTAGTCGCTGACGCCGCGGCGCACCAGCTCGCGGTAGAGCGTGACGTCGTTGATGCGGCCGATCACGACCACGCGGGTGCCGGCGTCGCAGACGGTCGCCAGATGGTCGAGCCCGCCCAGCAGGTCGTTGCGGCCGTCGCTTTCGAGCACGATCACGTTCGGCGTGGGTGCCGAGCGGTAGGCTTCGACCGCAGCCGCCATACCCCCCATCTGGATCTTCAGATGGGCCTTGCCGAGACGGCGATCTTCGCCGGCCGACTGCACGGCGGCCGCCGTTTCCACGGTCTCGCAGAAAGCCTGGACGGAAACGCGGGGCGCCGGCGCAATATGCTCCTCGACCGGCGGGAGCGATGCCTCGGACTGTTCTTCTTGGGGCTGGCGAGCGTAGCTGATCATCTGCCGGTGTCGCTGAGTTTGGCCTTGTCGGCCTCGGGATAGGCGACCGCCGTCGGCATTCCCTTGCGATACTTCTCGAACGCGGCGGTCCGCCGCGGCGTGTAGGACGGCGTTTCGGGCCGCGGCTGCTCGAGATCCGACGGATTGTCGACCATCGCCGCGAGGTTGCGCTGATAGGCGCAGCCGTAATTGTAATAGTCCTTGTTCTCGAACCAGCTCTTGTTCTTCATCGAAGGGCCGATGTCTTCCGGCCACAGGCCGCAGGGGCCCGCGACCGCCGCGATCTTGGAATAGGTGAGCCGGATCGGCGGCAGGAAGCGCTTGTCCTCCGGTTGGTAAGAGCGGGCGCTGACGCCGCGCGGCGGAACGCCCGCCGCCGACAGGATCGCCTGGATTTCACGCATGGTGTCCGCGACCGGACGCGCGTTGGGCGTGCCGGACGGCACGTCGATCCGGATCGCGCCGGTGCCTTCGTGCATCCAGGCCGAAGCGACGCCCATCACGTCGGCGCGCTGGGCCGCGGTCAAGCCGCCGCGGGCATGGCCGACGAAGACGACGATGGAGCGATTCTGCTCCTCGATGGCGATCGGATGGCGCTGCTTGTAGTCGTCGGGAATGGAGGCCGTGACCGCTTCGTCGTGCTGGCAACCGCCAAGGGCGAGCGCCATGCCGACGAGCGCGCCGCCGAGGTGGATGGCGCGCCTGCGAATCTGGGGTGGTCTAGTGATCTTCATGAAGTCCCCGTTCCGCCTCAGTCGGTGATGAAGCCGTAGGTGCCACGGTAGTTCTTGGCCGGTTCGCTCCGGCCGGGCACGCCGTAGATGCGGTTGATGTTGCCGAGCAGTTCGGCCTGCGGATCCGCAGGCGCGGAGAAGCCATCATCCGGCCGCGACAGATCCTTTTGCGCAACTGCGCGAACGATATAGGGCGTCACGATCACGACCAGCTCGGTCGCGTTGTTGACGAAGTCGCGGCTGCGGAACAGCGTGCCGAGGACCGGGAGCTGCATCAGACCCGGCAGTCCGCTGACCGCCTGCTTGGTCTGCTGCTGGATCAGGCCGGCCATCGCCATCGCGCCGCCGGAGGGAATTTCCAGCGAGGTTTCTGCGCGGCGGGTCTTGATCGAGGGCACCGTAAGCGAGTTGACCGAGGTCGAGGTCACGGCTTGGGACAGCGTGATCGCGTTCTCGTTCGAGAGCTCAGAGACCTCGGTCATCACCCGCAGGCTGATCTTGCCCTCGGTGAGAACGACGGGGGTGAAGTTGAGCGAGATGCCGAACTTCTTGAAGCTGATTTGGGTGGTACAAACGTGCGTGGTGGGGTCGCACGCGTAGCCGGCGGGCACCGGGAATTCACCGCCGGCGATGAATGTTGCCGATTCACCGGAGATCGCGGTCAGGTTCGGTTCGGCCAGCGTCCGGATCACGCCCGCGGTTTCCATCGCTCGCAGGGTGGCCTGCACCGACGGCGCCCCGCCGAATTTGGTGGTCAGGTTGTTACTGTCGACGAGGTTATGGCCGAGAGCCGTGAACGGATTGGAGTTGCTGAAGGTGACGACCGAGGTGCCGTAGCTGAGGTTGGCGGTGAGGTCGATTCCGAGCTGCTTGATGATGCTGCGCTGCACTTCGGCGACTGTCACCTTGAGCATGACCTGGTCGCGGCCGCGGACCACGATCGAGTTCACGACCTTCTCGGGACCGCCGGCGAGGCGCGCAGCGAGGTCGTTGGCCTGCTGGGCTTCGGCTGGATTCGCGGCCGAACCGGTCAGGATGATGCCGTCGCCTAGGCCGTCGATCTGGATGTCTGAATTCGGCAGGACCTGTTTCAGCGCGGCCCGCACGCCGTTGAGGTCGCGCTTGACCGCGATGTCATAGGCCGCAATCTGCTGGCCGGCTGAATCGAAGAACACGATGTTGGTCTGGCCGATCGAGGCGCCGATGATGTAGGCGCGCTGCGCCGAGCGGACGACCGCATTGGCGATCTTGGGATCGGCGACGAGCACGTCCTTGATGTCACGCGGAAGGTCGATCACGATCGACTTGCCGATGCCGAGCGAGAGGAATCGCGCGTTCATCTGACCGTCGGCCGCAGCCTGCGCCACAGGGCGATAATCGGCGGCGACCACAGGGGTCAGCACCGGGTTGAGCGCGAGCGCGACGGCGGCCGAAAACGACAGGGCGCGGACCACAGAGGTTCGCATCGTCGCCAAATTCGCCCTGCATTTCATGTCGACAGTCCTCATCGTGCCTTCGCCGTCGAGCTTGGGATACCGTACCGAATGATCGAGACGCCATCGCGCTTCTGCGCGGAATCATCGAGCGTGATCTCGCTCAGCTTGACGTCGACGATGCTGCGCAACGCCAGCGACAGCGTGCCGCTCTGGCGTGCCGAGGAGAGCGTCGCAGTCTGCGCAGGATTGAGCTCGAGGGTGACGGTCTTGCCGACCACCGCGTTCTGCCCGTCCTTCTCCTTCGGCGCCTGGTCGATGGCCAGGACGCGGATATTGGCCAGGATGATCTCGGACGTGACCACATCGGGAGCGCCGCTGTTCTGGTCCGGGTTCTTGAGACGGCGCGTCAGAAGCACGTCGACGCGGTCGTTGGGGAGGATGAAGCCGCCTGCGCCGGTTTCCGGCGAGATCTCGGTCGAGATCGCCCGCATGCCGGTGGGCAGGATTGCTGCCATGAAGCCGGAGCCTTCCGCCTTGACCAGCTTCTGGTCGCGGATCGGCTCACCCTGGATGAAGGGGGATCGTGCGATCGAGCCGGTGACCTGGGTTACGCCCTCGGGGCGCTCGTTGCGGCGAATGAAGGTGGCGCTGGCGGTCGCGGACGGCCAGGTCTGCCATTGCACGTCTTCCGGCTTGACGGTCTGGCCGAGGCCGATGTCGTTCTTGGCGACCAGGACGTCGACGGTGGGAAGCTGCGCGACCGGAGCCGGAGGCGGCGCAGAATTGTCCGAGCCGCTCGCCAGATACGCGGCGACACCGCCGGCGCAGATGGCGACCGTCAGGACGACAATGCGTGCCCTATTCATACGCTTCACTTTCCACCAAACGCCGCGACGCTGACGCCGCCGTAATCGGCAGTTGACCAGCTATTCGTCAAAGCATGGTTAATGAGGCGTATCTAAATCGCCTTAACGCCGGGTTTACCCGATGCGTTCAGCGCAATGCGAGGTGAGCGAGATCGATCGCCTTCACCCATTCGGTCTCCGGGTAGACCATCAGCGCGCTCAGTGCGAGCGCGATGCCATAGGGAATGCCGCTCTCCTTGGCGTGCAGCCGCGCGAGCCAGGCTTGGCCGGCGAGCCCGTAAGGCAGCGGCCACTGCCGGAACTGGAGCAGGAGCAGCGTCAGCGCCCCGCCGAACAGCGAGGCGTAGAGCAGGAAGTTCATCAGCTGTGCGAAACCGAACCAAAGTGCGACGGAGGCCGCGACCTTGGCATCGCCGCCGCCGACCCAACCCATCGCAAAACAGGTGAAGGCCACGACCAGGACAAGCGTGCCTGAGCCGACATGGCTCAGCATCTCGTAAGGTGCCATGCCACCGGCGAGAGCGAGCGCGAAAAAGCCGGCGACCAGCGCCAGCGATACGCGGTTGGAGATCGTCATCGTGAAGAGGTCGCTTGCGGCGGCAAACGCCATCAGGGCCGGGAAGAGCAGAAGGCGCGCAAGGTCGAGGATCATGGGCTGCGTCTTGAGGCCTGGGTTCGCCGCGGAGCTGGCGTCGCCGGATTCTAGCCGGCAGTGCTAAACAAACCGAAAACGGCGGCAGCGGCTCGAGGGGTGGAACCAGCCGAAGGCGTGCTCACCAAAGGGAGGCGATGCGTGCGGCGAGCGCGACGGTCGCAAGCAGCAGGGCAAGGCAGACCCAGTAGACCGGCGAGCCGGTCTGCGTGGCCTCCGCCGCATTTGCCGCGACCGCGGCATCGGTTCTGTACTTGCTCAACGCCACTGGAACTCGCCGTCTGAAACACAAAGCCCCGGAGGCCCGGGGCTTTTGCCGTCGTTCGTCGATCGCTTACTTCAGCGAGCTGCTGATCGAGGTGAACTTGGCGTTCAGCGTGGTGCCGAGATTGTTGACGACGGTGATGATGGCCAGCGCGATGCCGGCGGCAATCAGACCGTATTCGATGGCGGTGGCGCCGGATTCATCTTTCGCGAAACGCGCAATGAGGTTCTTCATGAACAAAACTCCATCTGGGGTGGGATCGCCTCGTTCGGCGTTGTGCTTGACGCAATGACCATGAGATCCGAGCTCTTTCGGGAGAGTTAATTAGGTCGGGCAAACGCGCTTGCCGCTGGCCAGAGTGAATTTCGCCTTAAGGCCACAATCTGCAATTCGTTCCGGTTCCGGATGCGCAGCAAGCGCGGCACCGGCTTCACCGTCCCTTAAATTTAGGGGAGTACGCGTAGGTACGACCAGCAATTCGCAAGAGAGGCGACGATGTCGAGCCTGCCCATGGAAATCGCCCTGATGCTCGGCGAGACCATCGCGAAGGTGATCCCCACGACCTTCGCGCTCGCGGTGGTCTTCACCGTGCTCGAGCATGTCTGGGCCTGCAATCCCGGCGCACCCTGGTGGCGCAAGCGGGAGATCGTCACGGACATCTGCTACTGGTTTGTCGTTCCGGTGTTCGCACGCGTCATGCGGATCGGCCTTCTGATCGTCGGTGCGAGCTTCGTCTTCAACATCCATGATGCCGACGAGCTCATCGCCTTCTACGACAATGGCCACGGCCCGCTGGCGCTATTGCCGCTCTGGGTCCAGGCCATGCTGTTCCTGGTGCTGTCCGATTTCATGCTGTACTGGCTGCACCGGCTGTTCCACGGCGGGGGGTTCTGGAAGTACCACGCGATCCATCACTCTTCGGAGGAGATCAGCTGGATTTCTGCGGCCCGCTTCCATCCAGTCAATCTCGTGCTTGGTACGATCGCGGTCGACGTCGTGCTGCTGATGGCCGGCATTTCGCCGAACGCCATGGTCTGGCTCGCCCCGTTCACGACCTTCCATTCGGCCTTCGTGCACGCCAACCTGAACTGGACCTTCGGGCCGTTCAAATATGTGCTGGCGACGCCGGTGTTCCACCGCTGGCACCACACCGCGCTCGCAGAGGGCGGGGACACCAATTTTGCCGGCACGTTCCCGATCTGGGATGTGCTGTTCGGCACTTTCCGCATGCCCGAGGGGCAACTGCCGCAGGATTACGGCAAGGATGAAGCCACCATGCCGAAGGAAATCGGAGGGCAGCTTGCCTATCCGTTCCGCCGCTAGGTTCTCGAGGGCCGCGAAACGCCAGTCCGTTCAAACAATAGTCGGCGAATTTGCGGAACGTTCACGAATTGAGGGCAGGTTAGCCGGGTCGGGCACCGGCTCGGCTGTTATGTGATTGCTTCTGCCGGTTTGTGACGTCCCGGGGGTAAGAGTATGCGTAAACAATTGCTGCGCCGTCGTGCGCGCGTCTGTCTTCTGGTTGCGGCCGCGGTGCTGGCATCGCCGGCTGTCGTCATTGCCGAGCCGACCGCAGATGCCATTGCCGTGAATGTCGACCAGGCCAAGCTGGTGCGGTTGCCCGGCAAGGTGGCGACCATCGTGGTCGGCAATCCCATGATCGCCGACGTCACGCTCCAGCCCGGTGGCATGATCGTCGTGACCGGAAAGGGCTATGGCGCCACCAATTTCATCGCGCTCGATCGGGGCGGCGAGATCCTGGTCGATCGCCAGATCCAGGTCGAAGGTCCGAGCGATCGGCTCGTCACCGTCTATCGCGGGATCGACCGCGAGTCCTACAGCTGCATGCCGATTTGCCAGCGTCGCGTGACGCTCGGCGACAGCGACACCTACTTCAACAACACGATGAGTCAGGCCGGTTCGTTGAGCAGCACGGCCAGCGGCAATGCCGGTGCGGGCGCCAAGACGAACTGACCAAGACGAACTGACCAAGACGAACTGAGCAAGACTAACCAAGTAAGACCAACCAGCGAGTTTGATTGGCAGGTTTGCCGGGGCAAGGATCGTCCTCGCCCGACGCACGCGCGCGAGTTTCTCTCTCCGCGTCCTCGTCTCCATGCCCCGCCCCATGCCCTCGTCTCCGTGCCCTGGGTCGTTTGCGGTTAACCCGCCGTTAACGGCCCGGGCCGCCGGGTGCGGATCGCCTGAACACTTAAACAATCAGTTTCCGCTATTGAACATGGCAGATGATTGCTGCTGCTGCTGGGGAATTTGATGCCTTCGCCTGCACCTACGAGATTCACGCTCCTCGCCACGTTGCGCCGGTTTCGCGGCAGCCGCCGCGGCTCCGCAGCCGTCGAGTTCGCGCTCGTCGCGCCGATGTTTTTCGCATTGCTGTTCGCCATCATCGAGTCGGCGCTGATGTTCTTGGCGAGCCAGGTGCTCGAGAGTGCCGCGCAGAATTCTGCACGCGTGTTGCTGACCGGGCAGGCGCAAACCGGCACGCTAACAGCCTGCGCGGTGTCCGGCGTGAGCACACCCTGCTCGCAAACGACGTTCAAGGCTTACGTCTGCAATCAGATCCCGGCGCTGTTTGATTGCACCAAGCTCTACGTCGACGTCGTGAGTACAAGCTCGTTCGGAGCGCTAAGCCTCACCAACTATGGCGATTCCTGCAGCTTCAATCCAACCGGCGTGCAGTACAGTGCCGGGGCCGCCAACCAGGTCGTCGTGGTGCGGCTGTTCTATCAGTGGCCGCTCTTCGTCACGGGCCTTGGCTTCAACATGGGCTGCAGCAACAAGCGGCTGCTGATTGCGACTGCGGCCTTCAAGAATGAACCCTTCTGAGACAGATGGATCCGAGCCCACCGATGCAGGCGATTGCAAATATCTGGAAAAATGCCAGTAGTTCCGTCCGCGACTTCGTCGCCGACAGGCGCGCGATCGCGGCGACCGAATTCGCGGTCATCGTGCCGCTGATGCTGGTGATGTTCTTCGGTACCGTCGAATTTTCATCGGCCGTGGCGATCGATCGCAAAGTTACGATGATTGCACGGACGCTGTCCGACTTGACGTCGCAGTCGATCGCGACCAACGGTCCGGCCATGCAGGACACGTTCACGGCAAGCATATCGATGATCATGCCGTATGACGCTACGCTCGTGAACGGTACGGTTGCCCAGATCTATATCGACTCAAGCAAAGTCGCCACGATTAAATGGAGCAAGTCCGCCACCATTGCGAACGGCGCGACGCAGGCCACGGTGACGGACGCGCCTCCGTCTCTGGCGCCTGATACCACGGTCACCTCGATGATTCCGCCGACGCTCTTGATCGCGAAGACCTACCTCATTTACAGTGAGGCGAGTTACCTCTACACGCCTTCCGTCAAATTCGTCCTGAAGTCGGGCATCACGCTGAGCGATGTCTCCTACACGCGGCCGCGCCAGGTCACCTGCGTTCCTTACGACGGTGTACCGTCGCCGTGCCCCCTAAACTAGAAAAAAGGCCGGGCATCGCGCCCGGCCTTTTCTTTTGATTTGTTCGCTCGAGCCGATCGGGGCCGTAAGCGGTAGGCTCAACCGGCGGAACGAAGGTTGTCCGCTGCCGACTTACCGGAACGGCGGTCGGCCACGATCTCGTAGGAGATCTTCTGACCTTCGCGCAGCGTGCCGAGGCCCGCACGTTCCACAGCGCTGATGTGGACGAACACGTCCTGGCCGCCATCGTCGGGCTGGATGAAGCCGAAGCCTTTGGTCGCGTTAAACCACTTCACGGTTCCCATGCTCATGGGGGTAGTCCCTTCTCAGATAACACAATGTCAGAGCCCGCTTGCGCGGACAGGTTAGATCGAATTTTTGGAAGGGTCGTCAGCGTGTCTGAACCGGCTGTACCGGTGGATGCTAATGTCGTCCGGCCGAAAATCGATTAGTTCATTTTATTGGAAACAGAGCTCCAAAACAATGCTGACGTGCACGATTTTTTGATCCGCCGTGATGGTCACGGCGGATCAGCATGCAGGTCGGAATCTTAGGTTCGCGCTCGCGCGCCGAGCCCCTAGCGGCGGCGGAACTGGCCGCCGCGCTGTCCGGGACGCGGAGGTCCGCCCATCCCGCTCGGACGTTCGTCCTTGTGGCGGAAAATCAGCCGGCCCTTTTCGAGGTCATAGGGCGACATCTCCACCGTCACGCGGTCGCCCGCCAGAGTCTTGATGCGGTTCTTCTTCATCTTGCCGGCGGTGTAGGCGACGATCTCGTGTCCGGCGTCGAGCTGCACGCGGTAGCGCGCGTCGGGGAGGATTTCGGTGACCAGTCCTTCGAACTGGATCAGCTCTTCCTTAGCCATGAATTTCTCCAGGTCGTGGACGGCTAGTGCGAATGGGGTTTGCGGTTCGGTTGGCCGTTCGGCCGACTCTCGCGGCGCAAAAAGGCAACGCCTTGTATCCCATCAGACGCCCCGGCGCTATGCGCGGAACGCTGTTCCGGACGGCCGTTTGGCGAAGAATGCGCCTTGCCTCCGGTGTGGTCGCGACGAGGAGTCTTCGAAGCCTTCGGGCCACTGCCGGGCCGTGCGTCAGCACGCCTGGCGTCGCCATGACGTCCCTCGCCGGGCCTTCCGTCGCCCTGCTTGGCGGCACTGTGGTGACGACCGTCAGCATGCCTTTCGTCGGCACGCCGCCCGTCGCCATGCCGTGCGCCGTGCGGACGCTGGCCTGGGCGGCTGGGCCGGCCCTGACGTTGCTGGGACGGGGGAGGACCCGCATCGCGGCGGCCCGCGTCGGTGCGGTGGTCTTCGCGCGGCAGCGTCACTTTGATCAACCGCTCGATGTCGCGGAGATAGGCAAGTTCCTCGCCGCCCGCGACCAGCGAGATCGCGGTGCCCTCGGCGCCGGCGCGCGCGGTGCGGCCGATGCGGTGCACGTAAGTCTCGGGCACGTTGGGGAGGTCGAAATTGATGACGTGGGTGATGCCGTCGACGTCGATGCCGCGAGCGGCGATATCGGTGGCGACTAGCGTGCGGATTTCACCGGTGCGGAACTGGGCTAGCGTCCGTTCGCGATGGTTCTGCGACTTGTTACCGTGGATGGCGCTGGCGGGGATTCCCGCCTTCTCGAGTGTCTTTACGACCTTGTCGGCGCCGTGCTTGGTGCGCGTGAAGACCAGGGCTCGGTTGACCGGCTCGTCCTTCAGCAGCTTGGCCAGTAAGGCCGGCTTCGCGGAGAAGTCGACCTGGATGATGCGCTGCTGGATGCGCTCCACGGTCGAGGAGACCGGGGTCACCGCGACGCGGGCGGGGTCGCGCAGCATGGCGTCGGCCAACTCGGCGATGTCCTTCGGCATGGTGGCCGAGAAGAACAGCGTCTGCCGCTTGATCGGCAGCTTGGCGACGATTTTGCGGATGTCGTTGATGAAGCCCATGTCAAGCATGCGGTCGGCCTCGTCGAGCACGAGGAATTCGACGCTTCCAAGCTTCAGTCCGTTGCTCTGCACGAGATCGAGCAAACGGCCGGGGGTGGCGACCAGCACCTCGACGCCCTGCATCAGCGAGCGGACCTGACGGCCCATCGGCACGCCGCCGATGGCGAGTGTCGAGGACAAACGGATGTGGCGGCCATAGGCGTTGAAGCTGTCAAGGATCTGGCCGGACAGCTCGCGCGTCGGCGACAGCACCAGGACGCGGGTCGTCTTCGGCTGCGGCTTGATGCGATTCTCGAGCAGGCGGTGCAGGATCGGCAGCGCGAAGGACGCGGTCTTGCCGGTTCCGGTCTGGGCGATGCCGACGACGTCGCGGCCGGTCAGCGCGGTCGGAATCGTCTGGGCCTGGATCGGGGTGGGGGTGACGTAGTTCTCTTCGGTGAGAGCACGAGCGATGGGTTCGGCGAGGCCGAAATCCTGAAACGAAGTCAAAAGATGGGTTCTTTCCATGTCAAAAGCGGGCGCCCGGCGCATTCGGCGCGGCGCGCGCAAAAGGGTGTCGAGAGGGACACCTGCGTGTTTGGGGTGTCGGATGGCTTGATGGGATGGGGCAAGCCAGACGCCCGTAAGGGCTTAAGAACACGCGGCTCGCAACGGTCTCTGATTCGCAAGAGACCTCGCCCTCCATATGGAACATTGAGGCGGCGCTTTCAAGGCAGGCTCACCCCAAATGGCGATCGCGGTGCAGAAATAGTTATGCCGGAAATTTAGCCAGAGTGGCAAATTTGCTCAAAAAATAGCCCGTCTGCCACATTCGCATACATTCGATTTGCTCAGTGTTTAGGCGGCGCGGTCATGGCGAGGCTTTGTTTTCCGTCCATTTTAGCAACAAAGCCAATGGCTTAGTTGGTGTCTAATCCATGGCACGGTTCTTGCGAATCCGTTAATCGCAGGCGGCCGTTGGGGCCGTTTCGCAGCGTTTTTCACGTCTGCGTCAGGGAGATGAGACACTCATGCATAGCAAATCCACTCACGATATAGCGGCGCCATTTAGCCGCCGTGGCGTTCTCGCCGCGACCGCCGGACTGATGCTTGGTCTGGCTTCCATTTCTGGTGCGAAAGCCGCGGACGACACCATCAAGGTCGGCGTGCTTCACTCCCTCTCCGGCACCATGGCCATCAGCGAAACCACGCTGAAGGACACCATCCTCTTCCTGATCGACGAGCAGAACAAGAAGGGCGGCGTCAACGGCAAGAAGCTCGAAGCCGTCGTCGTCGATCCCGCTTCGAACTGGCCGCTGTTCGCCGAGAAGGCGCGCGAGCTGATCACCAAGGACAAGGTCTCGGTGGTGTTCGGCTGCTGGACCTCCGTGTCGCGCAAGTCGGTGCTCCCGGTGTTCAAGGAGCTGAACAGCATCCTGTTCTACCCCGTGCAGTACGAGGGCGAGGAGAGCGAGCGCAACGTGTTCTACACCGGCGCCGCGCCGAACCAGCAGGCGATCCCCGCCGTCGACTATCTGATGAAGGACGAGAAGGTGAAGCGCTGGGTGCTCGCGGGCACCGACTACGTCTATCCCCGCACCACCAACAAGATCCTGGAAGCCTATCTGAAGTCCAAGGGTGTCGCCCAGGAAGACATCATGATCAACTACACGCCGTTCGGTCATTCCGACTGGCAGACGATCGTGGCCGACATCAAGAAGTTCGGCTCGGCCGGCAAGAAGACCGCGGTGGTCTCGACCATCAACGGCGACGCCAACGTTCCCTTCTACAAGGAGCTCGGCAACCAGGGCATCAAGGCGAAGGACATCCCGGTCGTCGCGTTCTCGGTGGGTGAGGAAGAACTCGCCGGCATCGACACCAAGCCGCTGCTCGGCCATCTCGCCGCCTGGAACTACTTCCAGTCGATCAAATCGCCGGAGAACGAGAAGTTCATCAAGGCGTGGCAGACCTACACCAAGAACCCGAAGCGCGTGACCAACGATCCGATGGAAGCGCACGTGATCGGCTTCGACATGTGGGTCAAGGCGGTCGAGAAGGTGAAGTCGACCGATCCGGACAAGGTGATCGATGCGCTCCCGGGCATCGAAGCCAAGAACCTGACCGGCGGCACCTCCAAGATGCTCCCGAACCATCACATCACCAAGCCGGTGTTCATTGGCGAAATCAAAGCCAACGGCCAGTTCGACGTGGTGTGGAAGACCCCGGGTCTTGTCGCAGGCGACGCCTGGTCGAAGGAGCTCGATGGCTCCAAGGACCTGGTCGGCGACTGGGTCGGCAAGAAGTGCGGCAACTTCAACACCAAGACCAACAAGTGCCTCGGTTCGGGCTCCTGATCCGGATCTGACGCTCCATTGCACGATCGGAGAAGGCGGCGATCCCGCCGCCTTCTCCACCCTTTTCTGCCGGGGTCTTTCACAGTGCCAGCCAATTTGTCCGCCCGCCTCTGTTCGCTCCTGCTCTCGTTGTTCCTGATCGCGTTCGCACTGCCGGCCTTGGCCGGCCCGTTCGAGGATGCGGTCGCCAAATTCGCCAACGACGATTATTCCGACACGGAAGAGGCGATCGGCGTGGTCGCGGGCAGCGGCAACAAGCTGGCTTTCCCCATCATCAGCGCGCTTCAGGACGGCCGACTCATGGCCGACCCGGATAGCAAGAAGGTTTACGTCACCGGCACCGACGGCAAGTCGATCGATGCCGCGACCGGCCTGGCTGTGGCGAGCGTGCCCGACAGTGCAAGCGCGGTCCGCCTCAACAACCGCTTGCGCCGCAGCGTCGATGCCGCGATCGGCAGCCTGACGCTGCAGTCACCGGACATCGGAGCGCGGCTGCAGGCCGCGCAATCCGTCTTCAAGTCGCATGAGGAGACGTCGCTCGAAGCCGTCGATGGCGCGCTCGCCAAGGAAACCAACCGATCCGTCAAAGCTGCGCTGGGCGACGCCCGCGCGGCGATCCTGTTGTTCAAGCCTGATGCCACCGAGGTCGAGAAGCTCGAAGCCGTTGCCACCATCAAGGCGCGCGGCGACCAGGAGGCGATGGCGCTGCTTACCGGCATGGGCGACCAGCCGGCCTCGGTGACCAAGGCTGCCGCGAGCGCAATCGGCTCGATCCAGAGTTCGCTCGCGGTCTGGTCGATGGTGCAGAATGCCTGGTACGGCCTCTCGCTGGGTTCGGTGCTGCTGCTTGCTGCAATCGGGCTTGCCATCACGTTCGGCGTGATGGGCGTCATCAACATGGCGCATGGCGAGATGGTGATGATCGGGGCCTACACCACCTTCGTGGTGCAGGAGGTGATCCGCACCCGCTATCCCGGCCTGTTCGACTATTCGCTGCTGATCGCGGTGCCGCTCGCCTTCCTGGTGGCGGGCGCGCTCGGCGTCGTGATCGAGCGCAGCATCATCCGCTTTCTCTATGGCCGTCCCCTGGAGACGCTGCTGGCGACGTGGGGCTTGTCGCTGGTGCTGCAGCAGGCGGTGCGCACCATGTTCGGCCCGACCAACCGCGAGGTCGGCAACCCCTCCTGGATGAGCGGCGCGTTCGAGCTCGGCCAGATCACGATTACCTATAACCGGCTCTGGATCCTTGTCTTCACGCTCGCGGTGTTCGTCATTCTGCTCGCGATGCTGCGCTACACGGCGCTAGGGCTCGAGATGCGCGCGGTGACGCAGAACCGCCGCATGGCGGCCTCGATGGGCATCGCGACCTCGCGGGTCGATGCGCTGACCTTCGGCCTCGGCTCGGGCATTGCCGGCATCGCCGGCGTGGCGCTGTCGCAGATCGACAATGTCAGCCCCAATCTCGGCCAGAGCTACATCATCGACAGCTTCATGGTCGTCGTGTTCGGAGGCGTCGGCAATCTCTGGGGCACGCTGGTCGGCGCCTTCACGCTCGGCATCGCCAACAAATTCCTGGAGCCGGTCGCCGGCGCCGTGCTCGGCAAGATCGCCATCCTCGTTCTCATCATCCTGTTCATTCAAAAGCGGCCGCGCGGCCTGTTCGCGCTCAAGGGCCGTGCGGTGGAAGCATGACCCCTCACATGCTGACGCGATCGCTGGACCGCGGCGCGACGATCTTCCTTGCGGTCGTCGTGGCCTGCGGCATCCTGATCCCGCTCTCCAACCTGCTGCTGCCCGCGGGTTCGTTCCTGCAAGTGCCGACCTATCTCGTCGCGCTCTGGGGCAAATATGTCTGCTACGCCATCCTGGCGCTCTCGATCGACCTGATCTGGGGCTATTGCGGCATCCTCTCGCTCGGCCACGGTGCTTTCTTCGCGCTCGGTGGCTACGCGATGGGCATGTACCTGATGCGGCAGATCGGCAGCCGCGGCGTCTACGGCAACCCGATCCTGCCTGACTTCATGGTGTTCCTGAACTATTCGAAGCTGCCCTGGTACTGGTACGGCTTCGACATGTTCTGGTTTGCCGCGCTGATGGTGCTGATCGTGCCGGGCCTGCTCGCCTTCTGCTTCGGCTGGCTCGCCTTCCGCTCCCGCGTCACGGGCGTGTATCTGTCGATCATCACCCAGGCGATGACCTATGCGCTGCTGCTGGCCTTCTTCCGCAACGATTTCGGCTTCGGCGGCAACAACGGCATGACCGACTTCAAGGACATTTTGGGCTTCAACGTGCAGGCCGAAGGCACCCGTGCTGCGCTGTTCGCGCTGAGCTGCCTGGCGCTGATCGCCGGCTTCCTGATCTGCCGCGCCATCGTCTCGTCCAAGCTCGGCAAGGTGCTGATCGCGGTGCGCGATGCCGAATCGCGCACGCGCTTCCTCGGCTACCGCGTCGAATCCTACAAGCTGTTCGTGTTCACGGTGTCGGCCTGCATGGCAGGCGTCGCCGGCGCGCTCTATGTGCCGCAGGTCGGCATCATCAACCCGAGCGAATTCGCGCCCGGCAATTCGATCGAGGCGGTGATCTGGGTTGCGGTCGGCGGCCGCGGTACGCTGGTCGGCGCTGCGCTCGGTGCCGTCGTCGTCAATTACGCAAAGACGTTCTTCACCTCCGGCATGCTCGCGCCGTACTGGCTGTTCATGCTGGGTGCGATGTTCATTCTGGTGACGCTGCTGCTGCCCAAGGGCATCGTCGGCACTTTCAACGCCTGGTGGGACTCGTCGAAGGAAAGGCGCGACGCCGCGACCATTGCGAGCGCCGCGGCCGAAGATGGCGTCGCCGAACCCAAAATGGCGGAGGAGGCGCAATGAACGTCATGGACACCCGCGCGACCTCCGCAATGCTGTATCTCGACGGCGTGCACGTCTCGTTCGACGGCTTCCACGCCATTAACAACCTCTCGCTGACGCTCGAGCCCGGCGAGATGCGCGCCATCATCGGCCCGAACGGCGCCGGTAAGACCACGATGATGGACATCATCACCGGCAAGACCAAGCCCGACGAAGGCACCGTGCTGTTCGACGGCGTCACGGACCTGACGCGGCTTGACGAGACCCGCATCGCCGAGCTCGGCATCGGCCGCAAATTCCAGAAGCCGACCGTGTTCGAGAGCCAGACCGTGCAGGACAATTTGCTGCTCGCGCTCAATGTCGACCACAGCGTCAAGGCTACGCTGTTCTGGCGCGGCAGCCGGGCGGAATCCGAGCAGATCGACAAGGTGCTGGAAACGATCCGCCTTACCGAGGCCCGCAACCGTCTCGCCGGCAGCCTCAGCCACGGCCAGAAGCAGTGGCTTGAGATCGGCATGCTGCTCGCCCAGGATCCAAAACTGCTTCTCGTCGACGAGCCCGTCGCTGGCATGACCGACGTCGAGACGCATCTCACCGCCGAGCTGCTCAAGGAAATCAACAAGACCCACACCGTGATGGTGGTCGAGCACGACATGACGTTCGTGCGCGAACTCGGCGTCAAGGTCACTTGCCTGCACGAGGGTACCGTGCTCGCCGAAGGCACCATCGACCAGGTCTCGTCCAACGAGCGGGTCATCGAAGTCTATCTGGGGCGGTGAGCGATGCTTGAGGTCAAGGACATCAACCTGTTCTACGGCGCGGCGCAGGCGCTGCGCGGCGTGTCGATCGCGGCCGAGCCCGGCAAGGTGACCTGCGTGCTCGGGCGCAACGGCGTCGGCAAGACCTCGCTCTTGCGCGCCATGGTCGGGCAGTACCCGATCTCATCGGGCGCGATCGTGCTCGACGGCAACGATATTACGGGCCTGAAGCCCTATGAGCGCGCGCGCAAGGGCATCGGCTTCGTGCCGCAGGGGCGCGAGATATTCCCACTTCTGACGGTCGAGGAGAATCTCAAGACCGGCTTCGGCCCGCTCAGGCGCGAGGACAAGCACATTCCGGACGACGTGTATTCGCTGTTCCCGGTGCTGCAATCCATGCTCGGCCGGCGCGGCGGCGATCTCTCCGGCGGCCAGCAACAACAGCTCGCGATCGGGCGTGCGCTGGTGATGCGGCCAAAGCTGCTGCTGCTCGACGAGCCGACGGAGGGCATCCAGCCCTCGATCATCAAGGATATCGGCCGCGCCATCTCGTACCTGCGCAATCTCGGCAACATCGCCATCGTGCTGGTCGAACAATATCTCGACTTTGCCTGCGAACTCGGCGACAGTTTTGCGGTGATGGATCGCGGCGCGGTGAAGTTCACCTGCGACCGCTCCAATCTCGACGCGAGCGAAATCAGCCGCCAGATGGCGCTGTAGGCCATTCTGCCGCGACCGGCTGGGGAGGCGGATGCGCAGCGACGTTTTAGCGACATCTTCGGTGTTCGACGCCAACCGTGCCCGCGGAGCGGTGCGCTTCGACGTCCACGCGCGCGACGGTGTGACACGTCGCGGGATCTTGCATGAGTCCGGCTCCCTGCGCGTGCGCTTCCCTTCGCCGGAGGACGAGGGGCTCTCCGGCGTGTTCGTCAACACGGCCGGCGGCGTCGCCGGCGGCGATCGCTTCGACATCGAAATCGCGGCCGCAGATGGTGCGAAGCTGACGCTGACGACGGCGGCCGCGGAAAAGGTCTATCGCGCGCCAGGGCAGGCGGCGGAGCTCAATATAGCGCTGAAGGTTGCCGCAGGCGCACATCTCGGCTGGCTGCCGCAGGAGACGATCCTGTTCGACCGGGCGCGCGTGCGCCGTCGCTTCGACATAGACCTCGATGCGACTGCCTCGCTCCTGCTGTGCGAGATCGTGGTGTTCGGCCGTACCGCGATGGGTGAGCGGATGGAGCAGGGCGAGTTCGTCGACCGCTGGCGACTGCGTCGCGGCGGCAAGCTAGTGTTCGCCGAGACCGTCAGGCTCGACGGCAATATCGGCGCAAAGCTTGCGCGATCGGCGGTGGCGAAGGGCGGCGCTGCGATCGGGACGGCGCTGATCGTGCCCGGCGACGAGGCCCTGATCGAGCGTCTCCGCGAGGCCTCGGAATCCTTCGCCGGTGAGGTCGGGATGTCCGCCTGGAATGGCTTTGCAATGGCGCGGTTCTGTGCCCAAGATGCGGCGCGCCTGCGTGGCGACATGATGGCCGTATTGGCGCGCACCGGTGCGGCGCTGCCGCGGCTCTGGCTGAATTGACGAAGTGAACGGAAGAGATTTCGTATGAACCTGTCTCCGCGCGAAAAGGACAAGCTTCTGATCTCGATGGCGGCGATCGTAGCCCGCCGCCGGCTGGATCGCGGCGTCAAGCTCAACCATCCGGAGGCGATCGCGCTCATCTCCGATTTCATCCTCGAAGGCGCGCGGGATGGCCGCACCGTCGCCGAGCTGATGCAAGCGGGTGCGCAGGTCCTCACGCGCGACCAGGTGATGCCGGGCATTCCCGAGATGATCCACGACATCCAGGTCGAGGCGACCTTTCCGGACGGCACTAAGCTCGTCACCGTGCACGAGCCGATCAGGTAGTTTTGAATTCGTCATTCCGGGGCGCCTGAAGGGCGAACCCGGAATCCAAAGATTGTTGATCGAGATTCCGGGTTCTCGCTGCGCGGGCCCCGGAATGACGAGGAGGATAGAATGATTCCCGGCGAACTCTTCATCCAGGACGGCGAGATCGAGCTCAATGCCGGCCGCAAGACCGTGACGCTGACGGTCGCCAACACCGGTGACCGCCCGATCCAGGTCGGCTCGCACTACCATTTCTTCGAGACCAACCCGGCGCTGAAGTTCGACCGCAAGAAAGCCCGCGGCATGCGCCTCGACATCGCCGCCGGCACCGCCGTTCGCTTCGAGCCCGGCCAGACCCGCGACGTTCAGCTCGTCGCGGTGGCCGGCAAGAAGACCATCTACGGCTTCCGCGGCGACGTGATGGGGAAGCTGTGAAATCCACAGGAACGAGCGTGGCGCGGCATGGTTGAGGCGAAAACGGAGGACTTTGCCATGCTGTCACCTGTCCGCCTCGTCTCCGAAGCCGCCGAGCTCGCCGCGCGCCGTCACAACGGCATGGCGCGCAAGGGCCGTGGTCATGAGCCCTACATCAACCACCTCGCCGAGGTCGCGAACCTGCTTGCCACCGCGACCGACGGCGCCGACGCCGAACTCGTTGCCGCAGGCTGGCTGCACGATGCGATCGAGGACACCGACACCACGCGCGAGGAGCTCGCGCAAAAATTCTCCGACCGTGTCGCGTCGCTTGTCGAGGAATGCACCGACGATATGAGCCTGCCTAAGCCGGAGCGGCGGCGGCGTCAGGTGCTCGACGCACCGAAGAAATCGGCTGGCGCCAGGCTGATCAAGATCGCCGACAAGATCAGCAATATCGGCGCGCGCGTGCATTCCGATCCGACGGCCGAGGAACGTGACGATCTCGTCGACTACACCGACTGGGCCGAGCAGGTTGTCGCCGGTTGCCGGGGCGGCAACTCTTGGCTCGATACGACATTCGACGACACGGTGCTCACAGCGAGGACCTCGCTGTGAGCACCGGTCCAAAATTCAAACGCAAACGGGGCTTGTGATGTCCGTCAAAATAAAGCGTTCGGTCTATGCCGACATGTTTGGCCCGACCACCGGTGACAAGGTGCGGCTGGCCGACACCGACCTCATCATCGAGGTCGAGAAGGATTTCACCACCTACGGCGAGGAGGTGAAGTTCGGCGGCGGCAAGGTGATCCGCGACGGCATGGGTCAGTCGCAGGTCACCAACAAGCAGGGCGCGGCGGACACCGTCATCACCAATGCGCTGATCGTCGATCACTGGGGCATCGTGAAGGCCGACGTCGCGATCAAGGACGGCATGATCGCCGGCATCGGCAAGGCCGGCAATCCCGACATCCAGCCGGGTGTCACCATCATCATCGGCCCGGGCACCGACGTAATCGCGGGTGAAGGCAAGATCCTCACCGCCGGCGGCTTCGACAGCCACATCCACTTCATCTGTCCGCAGCAGATCGAGCACGCGCTGATGTCTGGGGTCACCTCGATGTTAGGGGGCGGCACCGGGCCCTCGCACGGCACGTTCGCCACGACCTGCACGCCGGGGCCGTGGCACATGGGGCGGATGATCCAGTCGTTCGACGCCTTCCCGGTCAATCTCGGCATCTCTGGCAAGGGCAACGCCTCGCGGCCCGCCGCGCTGGTCGAGATGATCAAGGCCGGGGCCTGTGCGCTGAAGCTGCACGAGGACTGGGGCACGACGCCGGCCGCGATCGACACCTGCCTCTCGGTCGCCGACGACTACGATATCCAGGTGATGATCCACACCGACACGTTGAACGAATCCGGCTTCGTCGAGGATACCATCAAAGCCTTCAAGGGCCGCACCATCCACGCCTTCCACACCGAGGGCGCCGGCGGCGGTCATGCCCCCGATATCATCAAGGTCGCGGGGCTCAAGAACGTGCTGCCGTCCTCGACCAACCCGACGCGGCCCTTCACGCGCAACACCATCGACGAGCATCTGGACATGCTGATGGTGTGCCACCACCTCGATCCCTCGATCGCGGAAGATCTGGCGTTCGCGGAAAGCCGCATCCGCAAGGAGACCATCGCGGCCGAGGACATCCTGCACGATCTCGGCGCGCTCTCGATGATCTCGTCGGACTCCCAGGCCATGGGCCGCCTCGGCGAGGTCATCATCCGGACCTGGCAGACCGCCGACAAGATGAAGAAGCAGCGCGGCTCGCTGCCGCAGGATAAGGGCAAGGACAACGACAATTTCCGCGTCAAGCGCTACATCGCCAAATACACGATCAATCCCGCGATCGCCCATGGCGTTTCGAAGCTGATCGGCTCGGTGGAGAAGGGGAAGCTCGCCGATCTCGTGCTGTGGTCGCCGGCCTTCTTCGGCGTCAAGCCCGATTGTGTCGTCAAGGGCGGCATGATCGTCGCCGCTCCCATGGGCGATCCCAACGCCTCGATCCCGACCCCGCAGCCGGTGCATTATCAGCCGATGTTCGGCGCCTTCGGCAAGGCGATAACCGCATCCTCAGTGGTGTTCACCTCGAAGGCCGCGATCACCGGCGGCCTCGCGCGTAAGCTCGGCATCGACAAGAAGCTCTATGCGGTCCAGAACACCCGCGGCAGGATCTCGAAGAAGAGCATGATTCACAACGACGCCACGCCCAATATCGAAGTCGATCCGGAGACCTATGAGGTCCGCGCCGACGGCGAGCTTTTGACCTGCGCCCCCGCCGAGGTGCTGCCGATGGCGCAGCGATATTTCATGTACTGAAATAGCGCCTCAACGCATGTCTCAGGAACATGTCCTGGTCGCATATCCGGGGGCAGCTTTTCCGGGTTTTGCGTTCGATCCCGCCTGGTCTAAGGTCCCGCCGGGTATCTGAAGCCCAGAAGAAAAGCCGGGAGGATTTCTCGTGATCTACGTCGTCGCCACCTTGACCATCAAGCCTGAAACGCGCGCCGAATTCATTGCAGCTGCCACCGCCTGCATCAAGGAGACGCGGAAAGAGCCCGGCAATATCGCCTATGATCTGCATGAGAGCGTCACCGATCCCGCCAAGATGGTGTTCGTCGAGCAGTGGGAGAATGCCGAAGCACTGGTGCCGCATCGCGCCATGGAGCACATGAAGACGTTCGGCCGCGTCGCGGTGAAGTGTTTTACGGCGCCGCCGAAGATCGAAGTGATCACGCCCGAGAAGGTCGAGACACGCTAACGGGGTAAAAGCGCATGATCCGGGCGACGCAGGTCAGGGGACAACACCGCTTCGCGGAAGCGCCGGCGGATACGGTCGTGCTCGATTTCGACGATCGACACCGCCGCCGGATGGCGATGACGGGAACGCGGGGGCTCGAGTTCCTGCTCGACCTGGAGAATGCCGTCGCCCTGCGCGGCGGCGATGCACTGGTGTTGGAGGACGGCCGACTGGTCGAGGTGGTCGCCGCGCCCGAGCCGTTGCTCGAGATTCGCGGCCACGATCCGCACCACCTTATTCGCGTCGGCTGGCATCTCGGCAATCGCCATCTGCCGACGCAGATCATGGCCAAGGGCCTGCGCATCCGCCGCGACCACGTCATCGAAGCCATGGTGAAGGGCCTCGGTGCGCGCGTGATCGAGATCGAGGCGCCGTTCGATCCCGAGGGCGGCGCCTATGCCGATGCCGGTCATGCGCATGGACACGACGACCACGCGCATCACGATCATGGCCACGATGATCATCATGATCACCATCATGATCACCATCATGATCATGCCGCACATGGCGACGGTCACGATCACCAGCACGACGAGCACTGCGATCACCCCGATCATCACCACGGCCACAAGCATGCTCATGACCACAAATGAGCCGGTCGCGGCCCGCGACCTCGCGGAGCGCGAGGCGGCGGCGCTGTACCGGCTGATGACCTGGCTGTCGCCCGCGTTTCCCGTCGGCGGCTTTTCCTACTCCAGCGGCATCGAATGGGCGGTCGAGGCCGGCGACATCACCGACGTCGCGTCGCTGGCGGACTGGCTCGACGCGATGCTTCGCGATGGCTCGGGCTTCTGCGATGCGATTTTTCTGGTCCACGCCTATCGCGCCACTGAAGCGGGCGAGGGCGACACCTTGAGCGATATCGCCGAGCTCGCCGCGGCCTTCGTGCCGTCGCGCGAGCGGCAACTGGAGACGACATCGCAGGGCCGTGCCTTCATCGACATGGCCCGCGCAGCGTGGGATGCCGACGGGCTGGATGCCATGGTTGCGGCATGCCGCACGCCACTGGTCTATCCCGTTGCCGTTGGCGTGGTCGCCGCGATGCACGGCGTGCCGCTGGCACCGACGCTGCACGCCTTCCTGCATGCGTTGGTCTCGAACTGGATTTCCGCGGCCAGCCGGCTCATCCCGCTCGGCCAGACCGACAGCCAGCGCGTGCTGGTGAAGCTGGAAGCCGCGGTTGCCACGACGGCACATCGTGCGCTGAATGCGACGTTGGACGATGTCGGCGGCGCGACGTTTCGCGCCGACCTCGCCAGCCTGCGGCACGAGACGCAATATACGCGGCTGTTTCGGTCATGAGCAGGGTGAGTTGCTCTCCGCCGTCGTCCTGGCGAAAGCCAGGACCCATAACCACGAGTGCGCGTGGCTATGCACAGATGCGGCTCCAGCGTGCCGTGACAATCGGGTTCAGTGGTAATGGGTCCTGGCTTTCGCCAGGACGACGATAGGAAAGACTCAATGCCTACATCTCACGGTCCCTTGCGCGTCGGCATCGGCGGTCCGGTCGGATCGGGCAAGACCGCGCTGATGGACCTGCTCTGCAAGACCATGCGCGAGCGCTACGACATCGCGGCGATCACCAACGACATCTACACCAAATGGGATGCGGAATTTCTCGTGCGCTCGGGTTCGCTGACGCCGGATCGCATTGCCGGGGTCGAGACCGGCGGCTGTCCGCACACCGCGATCCGCGAGGACGCCTCGATGAATCTCGCCGCGGTGGCGGATATGCGCGCCAAGTTTCCCGGGCTCGATCTCGTGCTGATCGAATCCGGCGGCGATAACCTCGCTGCCACCTTTTCCCCCGAGCTCGCCGATCTCACCATTTACGTCATCGACGTGGCGGCCGGCGACAAGATCCCGTCCAAGGGCGGCCCCGGCATCACCCGGTCCGACCTCCTTGTCATCAACAAGATCGACCTGGCGCCCCATGTCGGCGCCTCCCTGGAAAAGATGGAGACGGACGCCAGGCGCATGCGCGGCGAGCGGCCGTTCGTCATGACCAACCTGAAGAAGAGCCAGGGGCTGGACCGCATCATCGGCTTCATTGAGGCCAAAGGCGGCTTGAAACGGGCCGGCTGACCGGCGCGACCACCTAACGCAGGCGTTTCCCCCCGTTAACGCCATGGGCAGAGCCGTGTCCACGGAACAAATTTCGGTCACGGCAATTGATTACCTCCGGTGCCCGGAGCAAATCCGTCCCGGCCGGACCAGCGGCGGGCCGATTTAAGCTTCTCAGGCGACCAAGTTGCGTACCGATGTCTCCTCCTTCATTATCCCGGCCATTGGGGTCCACCCTGTTTCGGCACGTGCCCGTTCGAGCGGCGTCCATATGCTCCGTGTTTATTGCCGACCTCCTGCTTTCGCCTGAGTAGTCGCGTGGTCCGGCTGGGTTTCATCATCGGCTTCATTGCTCTTCTCGGAGCCCTGCTCTCCGGGCTTGCGGCCTATCGCGTCCACGACCAGGAGCTGGCGCTGGACCGGATCGCGCTGGCGCGCGCGATCGACGTCCATGCGAGCCTCGTCCAGGACCGGCTCACCGAGCGCGAACTGCTCGCGCGGGTTGCCTCCGGCCTGTTCCGGGCGCCGTCGGTGCTCAAGCCAAACATGCTCGAGCCGCTGCGCTCGGCCATCTACGCCTTCAAGACCGATTTCGTGGTGGCGGGCTGGGTCGCCCTCCTGAAGCCGAACGAACTTGCCGCAGCACAGGCCGCCATCGCGAGCGCCGGCTTCCCCAATCCGCGAATCCGCACCTATGACGACAAGCCGATCGATCCCGCAGGTGTCACCCAGCCGATCGACGTGCTGATGGATCTCGAGCCGCGCAGCAACGAGACCAAGGGGCTGCCCGGCCGCAGCTACGACCAGGATCAGGTGCGCAGCGCCATGCTGGCGCGCGCCAGAGTGGAGAAGAGATCGGTTGCCTCAGAACCGGTTGCCCTCCTGCGCAGCGGCGGGCCGATCGGCATCATTGTGGCCGCTCCCGTCATCCCCGAGGGCGCGACGGAGCCGGCGGGCTTCATCACATTTTCCTACGAGCTCTCTTCCCTGATGCTGACCAACGACGACATGTCGTTGTTCGCAGTCGCACTGAAGGATCCGCGCCGGGAGGGTGGCGAACTCGTCGCCAACGATCAAGGCGTCGTCTCGGCCCGAACGACGGCGGCCGATGGGCCGGCGCCGTCGGCGACGCGCACGGTGAGCTTTGGGGGGCGCGACTGGCAGCTCGGCTATTACGCCAAGACCAATTCGGCGCGCCGCGCCGAGCAGACTGCGATCATCGTGGCGGCGATCGGCTTTGCGATCACCGCGATGGTGTGCGGCCTGTTCGGCTATGTCGCCTACAACAATTTGCGGCTCAGCCGGGAAATCCAGGTCAGAATCGGCTTCGAGCGCCGGTTGACTGCTGTCATCGACGAGCTCAACCACCGGGTCAAAAACATCCTGGCAGTGATCCAGTCGATCGTGACCCGCACGCTGCGCCATGGCTCGGACATCGATGTCGCGCGCGAGCTCCTGATCGGCCGCATCCACGCCATGTCCAACGTCGTCTCACTGCTCAGCGAGAGCCAGTGGCAGGGGGTCAAGCTGAAGGGCCTGTTCGAGGCGCGCGCCATCCCGCATGCCGACCGAATCGCCGTCACCGGTCCTGATATCGCAGTCAGCGCGCGTGCAGCGCAGAGCCTGTCGCTGCTGTTCTTCGAGCTCGCCTCGCACTCCGACGAGGGCCTGTCGCTGGTCGGCAAGCATCCGCACATCACGGCCAATTGGACGGTGACGAACGAGGGGGCCGGCGAGGTCTTCTATTTCCGCTGGGAGGAGTTCAACACCAGCGAAGCGACGCGCCGCCCCGATTCCGATTTCGGCCTGATCCTGCTCGACCGCGTCGCGCCCGAGGCGCTCGGCGGCACCGCCAAGCGCTATTTCACCGACGTTTCCTATGTCTACGAGCTGACCGCGCCGATGGAGACGGTCGAGGACATGACCGAGCGCGACCGCACCGACAAGCTGTCAGCACCGATCCGGCCGGCGCGGAAAACGCCCTAACTCTTCGGGCGCAGCACGAGGTCAACCAGAGTCCGCGCGTAGGCCGGCGTGATCGGCGCGATGCCGAAGACGTAGCGGTAGAACAGGCTGCCATAAATCGCGTCGTAGAGATCCTGGGGCGGCGCTTCCGCCAGAATGCTGCCGTCGTTCTGGCCTGCGGCGATCATCTCGATCAGTGCGTCGCGGCGGAATTGCAGGTAGCGGGCGTAGAACAGCTCCGCCGAGCCGGTCTTGGAGATGCATTCGGAGATGACGGCGAGCTGGACCTTGCCGAACTCGCCCTGGAGCGCTTCGGCGTAGGCCGCGGCATGGCGGCGTGCGCGCGCGGCGGGGCTGCCCGAGCTTGCAGGCGGCAGCGGTAGCATCTGCGCGGCATGGTGAAGGAAGGCGTCGATCAGCAAGGCTTCGCGGGACGGCCACCATTTGTAGATCGTCATCTTGGAGACGCTGGAGTGGCGCGCGATTGCGTCGATGGTGGTGGCGGCAAGGCCGGTGGTGGCCATCAGCGCATAGGCGCTTTGGAGAATGGCGTTGGTGGTCTCGATCGACCTCGGCCGGCCGCGCCGGGGCGCGCTGTCGGCTCCCTCACTCCCGCCATTCGCCATCACCACGCCGGCCTCCTCGCGCAATCCGCTGCCGCTCCGCATAGCCCAGCCGTGACGGCCGGCCTAGCGGAATCGGAAGGTGTCGAGTTAGGTCTGCTGCCGCAAGGCCGCGGGCAGGTCCTGCCGCTTCGACCAGCCGATGTAATATGCGACCGCGGCCATCGCCGCGAAGCCGGCCAGACTCACGGCGATCTGCATCACCACCAGATTGGCGCCGGTGATCAGGACGAGATGGCCGGCGAGGGACAGGAACACGCCGACGCAGAACACCGCGAGCCATTCCTCGCCGCATCTGATGACCGCCCGTAACGGTCTCCATTGCAGGGCGGGATGATCGGCCGGGACGAGATATGTCGCGAGGAAAGCGAGCGCGAGGAAGTGGACCACGCGATAGGGTGCGAGGTTTTCCTTGTCGGTCGGCGTGATATTGTCGAGCACGATGTTCGGCAAGTAGGCGGCAAGCGCCGGCGAGTGGCGCATCAGCGTGATCGCCATTGCGAATACGAGATAGGCGCCCGCAAGCACGCGCAGCCAGGACAGGCCATGCAGCGCGCGGCCCGACGCACCGGTCACGGCGAACCAGCCGCCCAGCACCATCAGCATCTGCCAGCAGAACGGGTTGAAGGTCCACTCCTGGTCCGGATAGACCCGGAAATTCCAGTCGAACCAGCGCGCCGCAACGTACAGCGCGACCGATGCCGCAAGCATCAGGTTCGGACGCCGCAACAGGCCCCACAGCGCGAACGGAAAGAAGGCCATCAGCGGGATCATCAGCTGTAACAGGTCGAGATTCAGCGGCTCCTCCTGGAGCACGAGGCCACGCACCAGGATGCGCAGCGGGTGCTCGAGAATTCCCGATATGTTGTATTCGTGGATGATCTCGGGCGCCTTCGATTGCGAGGCGACATAGGCGATGGTGTCGATATAGATCACGAACAGCACGACATAAGCGGCATACAGCCGCCAGACGCGGCGAAAGATGCGCGTCGCCGCGACCACGTAGCCGCGCTCCAGTGCGATTCTGCCGTGAATGATCGCGACGCCATAGCCCACCACGAACACGAACAAGTCTGCGGCGCCGCTGAAGCCGAAGTTGCGCAGCGTCAGCAAATTGACGACGTTGTTCGGGATGTGGTCGACGAAAACCGACCAGTTGGCGATGCCGAGCGTCAAATAGAGACGAGGGTCGTGATGGAATGCGGCGAGGTTCGCCTGGACGGACGGTTTCATCGAAAAAATGGCTTTTTGGAATCAGGGGCGCTGCTTTTACCGGCAACCGCCTGCCTATCCGAGTAGCGTTTGCGTGATGGCGCAGGCAACGGCGCAAAATCGGCGCGGGGCCACTGGTGCCGATTCGATAGATGCGTTCGCGGGACTTCTGACGAAATTTTCTAACCCGCCGTAGCTGCTACTCGGCAGGTTCGGCCGAGGCCTCGTCGGGTACGCCGGCGCGGCTCGCCATGATTCCGAGGGCGACACCGCCGATCGCCAGGATCGGCAACAGCCGCTTGATCCCGATGGCGCGAACGATCTGGAGTCCGGTGGCGAGCAGCATGGGGTCCGCGAGCATGCTCGAGGCCGCCGACTTCGTGGCGCGCTCGGCCGCGATATAAGCTTGCTTGCGCAGCTGCCGCTTGTAGACCCAATAGCTCACCGCCGCGGTCAGGGTCAGGAGAAAGAAAACGCCTGCACCGGCAAGGCAGGCCTGCACCGGACCATATTTCTCGAGCACCGAGATGAACGCCGCTGCGCACAGGAAGCAGGTGGTGATGAAGAGCGCGAACGCCGCGCCTGCCGCCAACGAGGTCAGCCGCACAGCGCTGCCGGTGGATGCGCTGATCCCGTCGATGATGCGCTGAAACATAGTCTTGCTCCTCAGATCCCCACAAGCCGGCGCCGGCGGCGCCGCTGCGCCACCGTCTCGATACCCATTCGCGACCTCAGCGGCGCCAGGCCGCGCCGATCAGAAAGCCGATGCCGAGCGCGAGCCCGACGGTCGCGAGCGGCCGCTGGCTGATCGCGTCCTCCAGCGTCTCCTCGATCGAGCCGTAGGCCTCCTGTGCCGCGCCCATCATCGCGCTGCCGCGCTCCGACATGTCGTCGATCGCGGAATCCACGTTTTCGCGCGCTTGGCGATAGCCGCGGCGGGCCTGCTTGCCGGAGGAGTTGGCAAAAGTATTGAGCGCGTCGGTGATCTGATCGGTGAGGGCGGCGATATCGCTTTTCACGGCTGCTACATCCTTCTCAAGGCGTTCTCGGGTGGCTTTGTCGGTCCAGTCTCTCATCCCGGCTTCGGCATTGGTGGTGGACATCGGGGGCTCCGAGCTGTTGACGGTTGAGACAGCCGGGAAACGTTTCGTCGTCGGGTAAGTTCCGTTCACGGAAACCGGTCAGTCCTGCGGGAGCTGCGGCGAATCCTGCGGCAACAGATGCTCCTTCAGGATCAGGGCGACGATCAGCAGCGGCGACGACAGGAACGCGCCCATCGGGCCCCACAGCCAGGTCCAGAACGCCAGCGCCAGCAGCACCGCGAGCGCATTGAGCGCCAGCCGCCGGCCGATGATGGTCGGCGTGACGAAATGTCCCTCCAGGAAGGTGATGCCGCCAAAGGCGAGCGCCGCCATCAGGCCGCCGCTGACGGTCGGGAAGGTGACCAGTCCCACCACGACCAGAATGGCGAACATGGCCACCGGTCCGATGATCGGAATGAAATTGAGGGTGGCCGCGAGCGCGCCGAGGCCAGCCGGATTGGGCATTCCGGTGAGCGCGCAGACGATGCCGGCGGCGACGCCGACGCCGACATTGATGAGGGTCACGGTCAAGAGATAGTTGCCGAGATGGACCTCGATCTCGTTGAGGATGCGAAGCGTGCGCAGCCGTGCCTCATGATCGCTGAAGGTCATGATCATCGCCCGTCGCAGGTCCCGCCAGCTGGCGATGAACAGGATCAGCGTGACGAAGAACAGCAGGAATTCGGTAAAGGTCGGTGACAGGAATTCGATCGTCGGCTGCACCCAATCGAATTTCGGCATCTGGAAGCTCGGCAATCCCTCCGAGCCGCCGAGCATCGTCTGCAGCTCTCGCCACAGCGCCAGCGGCCGGTCGAACACGTGGACCTTGTCTTTCAGCTGGGTGCCGAGTTCGGGCAGGCGCGAGCTCCATTCCATCGCCGGCGAGGCGATCAGCGCGACGATGAAGCCGACCACGGCGGTCACCGCGAACACGATCAAGACGGCGGCAAGCCCGCGCGGCACTTTCCGGTTCTCCAGAAAGGTCGCTGCCGGCGAGAGCATCGTGCCGGTGACGAACGCCATCACGACAGGCAGGAAGAACGCCTTACCGACATAGAGTACCGCGACGATTGCGATGAGGAGCAGCCCGGCGAGCGAGAAGGCGACGAGCTCTGTGCGGCGGATCACCGGGGGGAGTTCGCCGTGGCTCTCGGGAAGCGGAGTGCCTTCGCCGTTGCCGGGAATTATACGTTCACTGGGAAGGACGCGCACAATACCTCTCCGGCACGGAGTCTTCGGTCCTCGCGCCTGTGATCACGGGAGAACGTCCAAGCGCCCTGCGGGTTCCATCGCGGCTTCGTGAAGAGGTGCTCGCTTGACTGTGACGTTGCTGCTGCATCCCGCAGCGGAACTTGTATCGGCTCGGCCGCGTTGATCGAACCAGCGCATCACCCTGATGCAGGCATCCAACGGGGCAGCACATGACGAAGTTCTCTGCAGTCCGACGCCGCATATCGCCGCGCCGCATCACCGCATTCGCGTTCGCAACCGCTTTGCTGGCAGTGCCGTTCGGCGCCGCGAGCGCACAGACGCTGGGCTACACCTATCCGCATCAGCCCTACCCGCAGGACCAGGGCTATTCGCAGGGTTATGCGAGCCAAGGGTATGCAAACCAAGGCTATGCGAACCAAGGCTATGCGAATCAGGGCTATGCAAGCCCGAACGCGCAGGCCGCCGACGAGGATGCCGCGCTGCCCGATCGCCTGCGCAGGCAGATTGTCAGCTTCGACCGCAGCGAGCCGGCCGGTACCATCGTCATCGATACCAACAATACTTATCTCTATTACGTGCTCGGCCAGGGCCGCGCCATCCGTTATGGCGTCGGCGTCGGGCGCGAGGGTTTTACCTGGTCGGGCGTGCAGAGCGTCAGCCGCAAGGCGGAATGGCCGGACTGGCATCCGCCGGCTGAGATGATTGCGCGACAACCTTATCTGCCTCGCTTCGTCGCTGGCGGCCCCGGCAATCCGCTCGGCGCGCGTGCGATGTATCTCGGGTCGAGCGAATACCGCATCCATGGCACCAACGATCCCACCACGATCGGCAAGTTCGTCTCGTCCGGCTGCATCCGCATGACCAATGAGGACGTCACCGACCTGTTCGGCCGCGTCAATGTCGGCGCCAAGGTCGTTGTGCTGCCGAAGAACGCGCCGCTGATGGCGAAAGGTAGCGATTCCGTGCGCAAGCGCCCGGCCGTGACGGCGCTGCCCTCGGGCCGGCAGGCGCTGAACGTTTCGAATTCGGCCGTGAACTAAGGATCGTGTGAGGTCACATGAAGAGACGTTCGATCGGCAAACTCGCCGGTGGCGCGGTGGCGTTCGTCGCCGTTGCCTCCGTCGGCCTCGCGCTGACGCCATCGGCCCATGCGGAGGACTTTTTCTCGGCGCTGTTCGGCGGCTTCCGCGGGCGACCGGCGCCCGAGATTCGCATGCCGTTCCAGACCGATGACACGCCACGCTACGACGCGCCGCGTCAACGGGCGTCCTATGGCGGCGGCACGGCCTATTGCGTGCGCGGCTGCGACGGACGTTACTTCCCGGCGCAGGGAAACGATTCCGAGAGCAAGGCGCAATCCTGCAAGAGCTTCTGCCCGGCCTCGGAGACGTCGCTGGTCTATGGCGGCAACATCGACGACGCGACGACGGAGAAGGGGAAATCCTATTCCGACCTGCCTAACGCGTTCCGCTATCGCAATGAGATTGTCTCAGGCTGCACCTGCAACGGCAAGGATCCGGTCGGGCTCGCTCAGGTCAAGGTCGACGACGATCCCACCTTGCGCAAGGGTGACATCGTCGCGGGCGCCGACGGCCTGGTGGTCGCCAGCCGCAATGCCAACGACCGCCGCGGTGTCGCGATGAATTTCTCCCCGCTGCCGGATTCGGTGCGCGCAAGATTCCGCCAAGTGCCGGTGGTGGCGAAGGAGTAGCCCTCAAGGTCGTCCTGGCGAAAGCCAGGACCCAT